>JAQBUX010000228.1 GCA_027623795.1 Chloroflexota bacterium | reverse complement strand
GTGTTCGCTTGAGCTGCTCGTACCGTCGTGGGAGGCGATCGCCGCAGGACCCGGCCAGGCAAATGAAACGGGCGGACGCGCTGTGGAAACAGCCGCCTGCCGTGCAGACGGGTCTTCGTTCCAGGTAGAGGCTGTGACGGCGCGACTGTCAGGACACGAAGGTTCCGTAATCACGCTTCGTGACATCACGGAACGAAAGACCGAAGAGGATGCCCGGATGCGCGTCCTCCAGACGGTCGCACACGAGTTGAGGACCCCGTTGAGCGCCGTCATCGGAGCCCGTGACCTGCTGACATCTGCGGCGGCCGCGCCAGACGACCTTGACGGCTTCACTTTCGAGCGTCTGATGGGCGTAATGGACCGCGGCGTCAATCGGCTGGATACGCTCGGCCATGAACTCACCGATCTGGTCGACCTGATAGACATGCAGCGCGGGTCCATTCAACTCGACAGGGAGCTGGTCCGCGTGTCCAACATCGTGGATACCGCTCTGGAAGCGGTGAAACCGACCCTGGTGCGACAGGGTCAGGTGGTCCAGGCTACGGCTTGACGACTCCAGCGCCGAGTTGTGGGCCGATCACGGACGGTTGGTCCAGGTCGTTCACGCGTTACTTATGAACGCCCACCTCGCATCGCCCGCGACAGCGGAGATAGTCGCATCCGGAAGCGTTGTCGACAGCGCGTACGAGATACGGGTTCGTGATGAAGGCCCCGGTATCGCGCCCGAAGATCAACCCTATGTATTCGACCCTTACTCGCGCGCCGGCCATGACGAGTTGACGTCGAACGAGGTTCGCGGCTTCCGACTTGCGATCGCTCGCGGATTCGTCGAGGCGCATGGGGGTGAGATCGGATTCGACACATCGCTAGAGGGTTCGGTATTCTACTTCAGGGTCCCGATCGAACGGCCGACACCGACCGACCATATTTCTCTGTCGGAGAATCCTTCCTCCCCGATGCCTCTAAACCCTCCAGAAACACCGGTACCGGATGCCGGAACCGTGTAACCGGATTCGCCCTCCTGCCTCTTGTGTGAAGCTGTTTCGCTTCGATCCTGACGACGATAGTTGTGCGTCCGGCTTTGTCGGAGCCAATCCGGTACCGGGGCTGCAAGATTTGGCGCCGCCCGATCTCTTTCGTAAAACCCACGGCCTCGGGGCTTCAGCGTAGACTCGCGTCCGCCTCTCACCAGGTTCTGACCGGTGACCGCTTGCGCTCTGGAAGGATCACAGATTGACGTCGTATCAAGGATCCGGCCCGGGCGTCCCCGGGGTTTACGCTCGGCTCGGCGTAAAGCCGGTCATCAATGCTCAAAGCTGGGTCACGGCGCTCGGCGGCAGTTTGATGGCGCCCGAGGTGCTTCGGGCCATGCAGGAAGCATCGACCGCATTCGTCGATCTACGCGAGCTTCATCTCGCGGCCGGGGAGGTCGTGGCGCGGATGTGCGGCGCAGAGGCTGGCCTGGTCACAGGCGGCGCTGCGGCTTCCAATATTTTGATGGCGGCCGCGTGCATGACCGGCGACGACCCGTCAAAGATCGACCGGCTACCGGACTCGACGGGCATGAAGAACGAAGTCGTCATTTTCGATGGCCACCGAAATCACTACGACAGCAATTTTGAAGTCGCAGGGGCGAAGTTGGTCCCGTGGGGATTCGCCCGCGCCGGCAAGCCGTACCAGCTCGAAGAGGCGATAACGGAGAACACTTGCGCCATGGCGTGGATCGCAGCGCCCTTCATGCGGGACCCCATGCCCTTGAAAGAGGCTGCGCTGATCGCGCACAACCGCGGGATCTCCGTGATAGTGGATGCAGCGGCAGAAGTTCCGCCCCCGGAGAACCTGACCCGCTTCATTGCGCAGGGGGCGGACATGGTCGGATACAGCGGCGGCAAGGGGATCGGCGGACCGCAGGGCACCGGGATGCTGGCTGGACGACGGGACCTGGTTTCAGCTGCTTTCGAAAACCATCTGAACACGAACGGCACGCGCGCCGGCGTCGGGCGGTCCTCAAAGGCTTCCAAGGAGGATATCGTCGGCCTCGTGACGGCGCTCCAGATCTTCATGGATACCGACCATGAAGCTGTTTGGGCGGCGTGGCGCGTAAGGGCCGCGTATATCGTGGAGCGGCTTTGTGGCATCGATGGGTTGCGTGTTGTCCTTGAGGACGGAGACACGAACCGGCAGGGGCCGCAGGCGGTGATCTACTTCGAGAGTCGGTGGAAGGGACCGAAGCCGGACGAGGTCCGGGCGGCGCTCCGATCAGGCGATCCGGCGATCCACGTCGGCGCCGGGGGTTACGGCGACGAGATAAACGTGGTGATGACGAACGTCCAGCCCGGCGAGGAGCGCATCATCGCCGACCGGCTCGAAGAGATCCTGTCAGGCCCATCCGGCGAGAGGAGCACACGATGAAGGTTGTCCTTGGAAGCGACCATCTGGGAGTCGAGTTCCTGGAGCGTTTGCGTGACACCTTCCCCGGCACGGAGTTTGCGCTCGCACTGTCGCCCGACGACATGGTGCGCGAATCGGCCGATGCTGAAGTATTTCTCGGCTGGCCCACGCCGGAGATATTCCAGGCCGGGTCTGGATTGAAATGGGTCCACTGCATCGGGACCGGTGTCGACAACGTGGGCGCACTGGCCGATATCGCAGCGGCAGGCATCCCCATCACAAACGCCCGCGGCCCGCACGTCGAGCCGATGGCGGACCACACGATGTTGTTCCTTCTCTCCCTCGCCCACAACTCAAAGAAGATGCTGGACGATCAGGCGAAAGGCGAATGGGACGCGCTCGGCTTTGACCACGTCGAGGTGTCCGGAAGCGTCATGGGGTTGTACGGCTTCGGAATGATCGGCAGAGCGATCGCGCGAAGAGCGCTCGGTTTCGGCATGAATGTCATCGCCGTGGACCCCGGGCCGGACGATGAGGTGGCCGGCGTCCAGGTCTGGGGTGTCGAACGGTTAGACGATCTGTTCAGGGCGTCCGACTGGCTCGTCGTCGCCTGCCCGCTAACCGAAAGGACCCGGATGTCCGTCGATGCGAGACGCATCGGCCTGCTAAAACGGACGTCCTCGCTCATCGTAATATCGCGCGGAGGGATCGTGGACGAGGGCGCGCTTGGCGACGCACTTGTCGCCGGACGTATCGCCGGCGTTGCGCTGGACGCGACAGACCCGGAACCACCCGCGGCTGATAGTCCGTTCTGGACGCACCCGAACTCGCTGATCTCGTCGCACTCGTCGGCGCTAACGCCGGAGATGTACGAGGGCCGCAGGCAGATCGTGATCGAAAACCTTCGTCACTACATCGACGGCGGGGAGTTGATCAACCGGGTCGATCCGGTGAAGGGCTACTGAACGCCGGGCCCGGCGCAGTGCGGACGCGAAGAGCGCCCTCCCGGATAACGGGAGGGCGCTCTTCTACGTTACCGGCGTCAGTCGTCGCCGAGAGTTGTGTTTACTTGGAGCCGCCTGCGATCTCGACGAGCCGCCGAGCCTGGAAGCGCAGCACCTGAATGATCGTAGCCAGGGCGAGAGCGATTCCGGTGAACAACATCGACATGCCGAAGAAGTTCAACGGGGTGATCCACGCCTTCGTGGTCTCGATTGTGCTCAAGTCATCGAGAATGCTGGAGCCCTCGGTCGCCGGGTTCAAGACCGTGGCGATCGAGTTGTCCCAGTAGTCGTTTACCTGCACCGAGAGCCAGATGCTAACGATGAACGAGATGATGAGAACCATCATTCCCATCATCATGAACATCGGGAATAGGTGCCCGGTCATGGGCTTCTTGAGCACTTGCGGCGCTGCGCCGAGCGCCCGTTGGATGTTGCCGCCCGCTACCCTGAGGTTGCCGATGATGGTAGCCAGGATCATCGTGATGCCGCCCAGCATCAGGCCGAGACCCAGGAACCTGAAGCCCGCATTCCACGTGTTTACCGCTTCAAACGACGCCCTGTCCGAGGTCAGCCCCGACGCGTCATCGGGGGCGGCGTTGACACGCGCGTCGAGTGAGTTATCGAAGTAGTCCGAGACATCGGACGTTGTCGAGAAGAGAGCGATCAGGAACGAGATCGCGACGATCATCACACCCATACCGGTGAGCGGGACCCACATGGTCCGCGCCATCTTCTGCATGGGAGTCATATCGACAGCGTCGGTTTCTCCGCTGGCGCTAATCGGACCCCTTGTCATGAATTGAGTTGCCATGTCTACGATTCCTCTGCCGTGGCGTTACCGCGCTTGCCAAGTATCTGAGGGAGCGCTAGCTCCAAGGCCTGTCCGCGCAACTGAAGTGTTTTGATGATGATCGCAAGGACCGCAGTGATCCCTGCAAAGAACATGGACAGCCCGAAGAATTGCAACGGGCCCAGCCACACACCAGTCGATTGGATGTCGCCGAGGTCGGACAGCAAGCCCGCTCCACCGGCGTCCCTGAGCGCCTTCGAGTTCGAGTAATAGTCGTCCGTCAGGACGCCCAAAACGATTCCGATGATGAGGACGATCATCTCGATCATCAACGCCGCCGCTACCAGCAGGTACGCCCATTTCAGCGCCGGGTGTTGACCCGTCGCCGCCCTGCCAATTCCGTCAAGTGTTGCCATAGTTCCCTCCTGCAACCGTGCACACAGGGTGGATTCAATCGGTCGTCGCAACACCTCAGAGATGGAGGTGTTTCTCGATGGGTATCAACAAGCGT
>JAQBUX010000009.1 GCA_027623795.1 Chloroflexota bacterium | reverse complement strand
GGCGTAGGTAGAGGAGAGATCAGGCCGGATGACGCGATGGTTAAAACACCACCTTGACGGACGTGACCTCCTTAAAACCAGCATCAGGGAGAAGCTCCGAACGTGGAGCCGCCATCCGCCGGTGTTTTGGGATAGATTTTTGGTAAGAGCTCGATCATCTGGCGCCGCCACTCTCAAGCGCCTCGAGTGCATCCCCGCGTGCATCCCCGCGTGCATCCCCGCGTGCATCAAGGTTGTCGTAACCTGCGCTCACCAACCGGTAACCGGCAGTTTACGGTCGGCCGATCTCAGGTAGCGGCAAGAAATACAGGGGTACGCCATGCGAATCGCACGTTTTGAGTCCGCGGGACTTGCTCGTTACGGGGTCGTCGAGGGCGACGGCGTTGTTGAGATACGCGGCGATGTTTTTGGAACCTTTGAACGAACGTCAACGTCGCACGCGTTATCGGACGTCAGGCTTCTGGCCCCGGCGACGCCGACCCAGATGTTTGGCCCGGGCGTGAACTTCGCCGACCACCTCCACGGCGCGGCCGGCATCACCGGTCAGTCTGAGATGGCGCCGACACCACAGCCGTGGCACAAGGCGGTGAGCGCCATCATCAACCCGGGCGACACCATCCAGATCCCGTACGACTCGACGACCGGCATACAGCATGAGGGTGAATGCCTGGCGGTGATCGGGCAGGTCACCCGGCGTGTGAGTCCCGACGAGGCATGGAATCGCGTACTCGGCTACACCTGCGGCAACGACATCAGCGAACGAACCTGGCAACGAAACGACAACTCGATGTGGCGCGGCAAGGGGAGCGACACCTTCGCGCCGATCGGCCCCTGGATCGACACAGAGTTCGATCCCCGGTCCGGCGGCGACATGATCGTCCGATTGAACGACGAGGAGGTGCAGAGGGCCAGCACGGCCGACATGCACTTCAACTTCGGCCAGCTCATCAGCTATATCAGCCAGCAGATGACGCTGCGGCCCGGGGACATCGTGTGGTCCGGCACCACGGGCGAGCCTCGGAACATGAAGCCCGGCGACCAGGTCGAGGTCGAGGTTCAGGGGATCGGAATCCTGTCCAACCCGGTGGCGATGGAACCCAGATGACCACACCGAGCTTCGTCCCGCTCGAGGGTTACACCGCTTACCCGGAAGAGGAGATGCGCTCCCGGGCCGCCGATTTTTGCTCGGAAGTTGGCCAGCGTCGTACGGTTCGCGACTTCTCGCCGCGCGTGCCGCCCCGCGACGTGCTTGACGATTGCCTGCGCGCCGCCGGTTCCGCGCCCAGCGGCGCAAACATGCAGCCCTGGCACTTTGCCGTGGTGACGGATGCCGGGGTCAAACGGAGAATCCGCACTGCTGCTGAAGAAGAGGAGCGGGAGTTTTACGCCGGCCGCGCTTCGCCGGAATGGCTGGACGCGTTGGCGCCGCTTGGCACGACGGCCGAAAAACCGTTCCTCGAAACCGCACCGTGGCTCATCGGTATATTCGAGGAGAGTTACGGCGTATTGCCAGACGGGCGGCGGGTGAAGCACTACTACGCGAGGGAGTCGGTCGGCATCGCGACCGGGATCCTCATCACGGCGCTCCATCACGCGGGCCTTGCGACGCTCACGCACACACCCAGCCCGATGGGCTTCCTGAACGAGATCATGTGCCGGCCGGCTAACGAACGGGCGTTCCTGCTGCTTGTGGCCGGTTACCCGGCTGGGGACGCCACCGTCCCTGACATAGGCCGGAAGTCGTTAGGCGAGTTCACAAGCTTCATATGATGCGTCGGATCGTATCGTGACGGCAGACCGGGTACGTCCGGCGCGGAAAGACCCGGAAGAGTTGCTTACAATGCGCGCCCACGCAAACGTCCTATTGCATGCAAATAACGGGAGCAGCCTATGGAACCGGTAATCAAAAGCATCTCGGACCACAGCAACCCTGTCCTCGGCCCGGACGACGGGGTTCCGACGGTGGTCACGCTTTACCACGACCACCAGCCCGGCGAGTCAAGCGCACATCACACGCACCCATGGGAGCATCAGGCGTACATCACCCGCGGCGAGGGCGTGATCTGGGTGGACGGCGTGGAGTACCCGATAAAAGCGGGGGATTGCGTCCTGGTTCCGCCCGGCTCGCTCCACCATTTCAAGAACACGGGCGACTCAGTTCTTAGCCGCGTCACCTACAATCCGCTGGCGTCGGTCCAGGACGGGTAGGTCCGGGTTCCGGACGGGAGCCCGAGGTTGACTAAACCCTGCCGGTCGAGTTCCCGGCCGTGAAACGGCGAGATTCCAGGGCGTTCCAGAGGCGCTGGATCACGGCGTCCGCGCCCCAGGGCTTGAGTATGTAGTCCTGGGCTCCGGCGGCTATCGCTGTCTGCACCTTGCCGAGGTCTGTGACCGCAGTCAGCATCACGACCGGCACGTCTCGTGTCAGCGAACTTGAGCGAAGCGCCCGGAGCGCGCTGATGCCATCCATGTCCGGCATATTGATGTCCATGAAAATGGCGTCCGGCTGGAGCGTGCCCGCCTGTTCGATCGCGTCTCGCCCGTCCGTCGCCTCCGTGACGGTGTGGCCTGCATCTTCCAGAGTAGCGGTGAGGGCTACCCTTACCTCCGGGCTATCGTCCACGATCAAGATGTTCGCCATTTCGGTCTCCGTGCTACGCGAGCCAACGCGTACCATCTCCCCGGTGCCGCACCCACGAGTGGTGCGTCTCGTTCCAGTCTCACAGCCCGGAAGTAATTCTGGCGGATGGTTCGCATGTGTGTAGGGTTAGCTTCCGGTGTGCGACAGCGATTTCACTCGTCTCACCGCAGGGCTTTCGTTCGTGTACCGGGTGCTAGACTCACGCTGTGGAGCGTGAATTGGCTTCCCCAATCCCCACTGCTTTCAGGAAGAAAGAGAGTCAGCGACGATGGCGACCACGGCTCGGAGGACGACCACCAACGGAACAGGCCCGTCGCTCGGACCAGCCGAGGCGGCGCGCAGGCACGGCGCTGGCCCGGCGATCTGGCTCGCTGGAGATCCCGAGGACCTCAAGATCTGGATGGAGCGCGGCGCGGCGGGAATCGTCACCAATACCGTCGTTCTCAACCAGATGGTCCAGAAGTACGGCCAGGTCGTCGACGTGGTCCAACGCTATCTGGATATCACGGACAAGCCAGTCGTCGTCGAGATCGACGGACACACCACAGACGAACTACTCGCCGTCGGCGAGGTGTTCACACGGATGTCTGACCAGATCATCCTCAAAATTCCGTGTACGTCGCACGCTCTGGGCGCGTTCAGGGTTTTGAAGGCGCAGGGCGTCGAGACGTACTGCACCACAGTCTTCTCGCTCGCACAGGCGGCGGCGGTCGCGCAGGCGGGCGTCACCCACATCCTGCCCTTCCTCGAGCCCGTCAAGGACCTTGGCGGCGATCCCACGAAACTGGTGCGTGACTGTGTGCAGATGTTTTCGGGCTGGGAGCAACGTCCATACATCACGGCCGCGCTCGTTCGCTCCGTGGAGACTGCGTATGCAGCGCTGAGAGACGGGGCGGACGGCATCATCGTGTTCTGGCCGATCTTCGAAGAGATGATGCGCCACCCGCTCACCGATCATTGGAACCAGACCTTCCTGGACGAGTGGATCGCCATGCGAGATGCGGGCCTGACGCAAGGCGTGCCGATCAGCCTGGAGCATTAGTTCAAGAACCCGAACGGCTCTTGCGGAGGCGGGCGCTCAATCAATCGGCAGCGCTGGTGGCGCTTTCTGATGCGCTATCTCCAGCCCGGTGGATCAGGCGCGTGTGCGATCGCGGAAGAACTCGACCGTTTGCGCCAGCCCGGCCTTCAGCGCCACTTTCGGGGACCAGCCGAGTTCAGCGCGTGCCAGCCCAGCGTCGAGGCTGATCGCGTGTATGTCGCCCGGCCGCGGGGGACCGTAGAGAGCTTCCCGCTTGTACCCGGTCAATTCGGTCAGCATGTCGCACAGGTCGTTGACGTTTGTCCCCTTGCCTGTGCCGATATTGCACGCATCCAACCCATCGGTGGCCGCAGCCGCGATCACGGCATCGACGACGTCCGACACGTACACGTAGTCGCGTTCGTCGTTGCCGTCGCCAAAGATCGTTATCGGCGCGTCGGCGAGCATCGCCTGGGTAAATATAGCAACCACGCCTGCCTCGCCGTGGGGATCCTGGCGCGGCCCGTATATGTTGGCCAGGCGGAGCGCGGTCGATTCCACGCCAAACGACTTGCGGTACATCCCCAGGTACACCTCGCCCGCCAGCTTCGACGCGCCGTACGGGTTTTCCGGTCCGAACGGATGCGACTCGTTGACCGGGATTTCGTCGGGCTGCCCGTACACCGTCCCGCCTGACGAGATGAACACGACCTTCGCAGAGCCGATCGCGCGAGCGGCCTCTAACACGTTTATGGTTCCGAGGACGTTGATCCTGGCGTCGAGCAGGGGTTCGCGTGTGGATCTCGAAACGCTGATCTGAGCGGCCGTGTGGACGATCAGGTCCGGCGCGCTGCGTTCCATCGCAGCACGCGCCTCTTCCGAGGTTACGTCCGCCACGACAAGCTCGGCCCCGGCCGGAAGATTCTCGCGCCGGCCGCTGCTAAGATCGTCGATCACTATCACCTGATAACCGTCGCAGGTCAGCCTGTCGACGACGTGAGAGCCGATGAAACCAGCGCCCCCTGTTACGACGGCAGATCTCGAAGACGGCATGCTTTCTCCCTGGAGTCCCTTCAGGTTTACCCTTCGGCGAGCGCCGGATCGGCCGACACCTGGCGACACGTAGAAGGTATCTGAGTTTGATAAGAAGTCGTTAGTCAAAAGATGCGCCGCAAGGTCCAATTCCGCGGTTTCAGGCCTGAAACCGGGAAAGCGGGTTAGACTTGCGCGCCGGGGCTACATATAATTCCGCGTTGGCTGGCGAGCAGAGCCCTGTATTCCTTGTGGGGCGCCGGCGGCCGGGCGACTCTCGGACAAAATTTCGGTTTGGAGGATTGCGAACAGGATGACCTATATCATCGTTTCACCCTGTGTGGATGTCAGAGACGGTGCCTGCGTCGACGTCTGCCCCGTCGACTGCATCTACTCCAATCCCGAAGACAACATGCTCTTCATCAACCCGGAAGAGTGCATAGATTGCGCCGCATGCGAGCCCGTATGCCCGGTCACTGCGATTTTCCCCGAGGACCAGGTACCGGAAGCCGAGAGCAGGTTCGTAGCCTTGAACTACGACTACGACTACGACAGCTCTGAGCCCGGCAACAACCAGTAGAAGGTTTCTCCGCCGCTGGATCCGTTAATACAAAGACCCCGGTTCAGCCGGGGTCTTTGTATTCGTGTCACCGTCTATGCGTCCCATGGCTATCCAGCGGGCACGCCATCAGCCGAGCGCGTCTAACGCCGCCTCGACAGGCATCCGGACGCACGTGAAGATCGGGGTCTCGCTTTCCGTGTAGAAGCCGCCCGGGATCTCACGTAGCTCCATAACCAGCGAGACAAAATCGCGCGGCTCGTCTGTCTCGAACCCGACAACGAACTCCTGGTCGTCGAGGCCAAACGAGTACGTCGTGTTGATCTTTACCGATGGGTACTTGTGGCCGATGCGGAAGTGGTCGTTCATCATCTGTTGCCGCTCGTCCTGGGACAGCTGGTACCACTCCCGTTTTTTCACCATCGGATACACGACGAAGTATTTGTACGCGTCGCTTAGCTCCGGCGCTCCGCCGCCATGTTTGTACTGCGTCTTTCGCCGGACCGCCAGGTACGAGTAAGACTGGTCAAGGTAGCCCGCAAGATGGGTGTGGTTCAGGCGGCGGGCGGTCTCGTCAAACCCGTCGATCTCCATCGACTGCTGGGCAAGCATGATGTCGGAGTCTGCGCGCGTCCCCGTGAGTCCGTAGGCCGTGATCGGCGATTCCGTCGGCATCTCGGCGACGACCGAAGCGAACTCCTGTTTGGACGCTTTCTTCTCATCCTCTGGAAGCCGGCGCCAGCTTTTGTCGAGCTTGTAGAAGTTGAGCTTTGAGTACTCGCCTTCGAGTAAAGACGGGGCCATATTTGCACTCCGTGTCGGGTCCGATTCAAGGCCCCGGAGTATAGCAGCGCGCCGTTTCAGCGCAGGTCAGAAATCAGCGGCGTCAGGGCGTCCGATCCCCGGTATCTGTGACGGGCAATCACAGGGTCAGGTTTGTGTTGACCGCCGGAAGTGGCGACCGTACGATTTCCGTACCGTACGTACCGTATGCCGCCGACCCACCGGCCCGGTTGACCCAAGCATCCATATACGAAGGACCGACCGCCGATGGCCGACGAGCAGGCGCTCAGGCAGACGCCACTGCACCGTACCCACGTCGCCGCGGGAGCTCGGATGGTGTCCTTTGGCGGATGGGACATGCCCGTACAGTACGCGGACGGCATAATCGCCGAGGTCCGCGCCGTCCGCCAGAGCGCCGGCATGTTCGACGTATCTCACATGGCGCGGTACCAGTTCGTCGGACCAGACGCCGTCGAGTTTCTCGACAGGATGATCGCGGCGGACGTCGCGGGGTTGCAGCCGGGCAGGGCGCGGTATCACGTCATCTGTAACGAGCAGGGCGGCATCATCGACGACGCCATCGTCTACCGGATTACCGACGACCAGTGCCTTCTTGTCGCCAACGCAGGCAACGCCGATGCCGTGTTGGACTGGTTGCTCCCGTCGGCGCAGCAGAACGGCGGCGTGTTCTTCGCCGATTTGACCCAGGACGTAGCGATGATCGCCGTTCAGGGGCCTGAAGCCGTGGCGATAGTCGACCGCCTTTGCCCGCTTCCGGCGTCGTCCGTCCGTCCGTTCCGTGTCCGCAGGGCGGAGATAGCCGGAGTCCCGAGCAGAATCGCCCGCACCGGCTACACGGGCGAGGACGGCTTCGAGATCATGCCGCCCGCCGACCGCGCGGTCGAGCTGTGGCGGGCGCTTGAGGCGGAAGGTGTCAAACCGGCAGGACTCGGCGCTCGTGACGTTTTGCGTCTCGAGGCCGGGCTCATGCTCCACGGCAACGACATGACCGTGGAGAACAACCCGTACGAGGCCGGACTGGACCGATTCACCTACATCGACACGCCGGGCTACGTCGCTGGCGGAGCGCTTCGGGCGATACGTGACGCCGGGACGCCCCGCGTAATGACCGCATTCCTCATGGTCGGCCGCGGAATCCCACGGCACGGTTTGGCCGTAATGAAGGACGGCGAGCGTGTCGGCGCCGTGACCTCCGGCACCCATTCACCTACGCTTGACGCAAATATAGGCATGGGCTACGTTGACCGAGGCCTTTCTGCTGAAGGGACCCGGTTCGAAATTGACGTCCGAGGGCGGCTGGTTGAGGCGGAAGTCGTGCCGTTGCCGTTCTACTCCCGAAAACGAAACCAGACTTGATTGAGAGACCGGGCCGTACACGGCAGCCGGGAGCCACTCGAGGGACCAGATGACCACACCGGGTGACCGCAAATACTCCGATGAACACGAATGGGCGCTCGTCGAGGGCAACATCGCCACCGTCGGCATCACGCAGTACGCAACAGACTCCCTCGGCGATGTCGTGTATGTGGATCTGCCAGATACCGGCGCCACGATTTCGCAGTTCGACAAGTTTGGTGAGATCGAGTCCGTCAAGGCTGTCAGCGATCTGTTCAGCCCGGTGGGCGGGACCATTGTCGAGGTCAATACGGGCGTAGCGGACATGCCGGAGAAGGTAAACCAAGACCCCTACACCGTCGGGTGGCTACTTAAGATCGAACTCGCCGATCCATCTCAGCTAGACAAGTTGATGGACGCTACGGCGTACGACAACTTGACTGCGGAGTAGGGCGACGCCGCCGCACATGACGACCAAAGCGTCGCCGTACATCCCCAACACCGATGCCGAACGTGAGTTGATGCTGGCAGCGATCGGTGTCAGGTCTATCGAAGACCTGGTGCGAGACGTCCCGGCGCAGCACCGCTTCCCTCATCTGGACCTCCGGCCTGCGTTATCCGAGTTTGATCTGACAGCCGAGATCAGCGCGCTCGCCGCCCGCAACGCCACGCCGGGCGAGTACGCCTGTTTCCTCGGCGGCGGCGCGTACCGGCACTACATCCCCTCGGTCGTCAAATCCGTCGTCGCCCGGGGTGAGTTCCTTACCTCGTACACCCCCTATCAACCCGAAGTCGCCCAGGGCACTCTCCAGGTCGGTTTCGAGTTCCAGTCGATGATCTGCGAGATCACCGGCATGGAGGTCGCGAACGCCGGGATGTACGACGGGCCGACCGCCTTCGCCGAGGGCGCGCTGATGGCCTGCCGGATTACCCGTCGCCAGACGATCGCCGTCCTGGACACGGTCGATCCCCGGAACATTGCGATCCTCGACGCATACTCGCGTCACCAGGACATCAAGATCGTGGTCATCGGCCGCGACGATGACCTTCCAGAAGACGCCGCATGTCTCATGGTCCAGAGCCCCAACGAGTACGGCGTGGTCGAAGATCTCGCGGCGCTGGCGGCGCGTTCTCATACCTCTGGAGCGCTCGCCGTCGCAAGCGTAAATCCCACCTCTCTGGGCATGTTCCGCTCACCGGGTGAGTGCGACGTAGACATCGTCGCGGCCGAGGGCCAGGCGCTTGGCGTCCCCTTGAGTTTCGGCGGACCCTACGTCGGTCTGTTCGCCTGCAAGGATGTATACAAACGACAGATGCCCGGGCGCATCGTCGGCCGCACGACGGATACAAAAGGCCGGGTCGGCTACGCTTTGACGCTCCAGACGCGGGAGCAACACATCCGCCGGGAACGTGCAACCTCCAACATCTGCACCAGCACGGCGCTGATCGGGCTCTTGATGACGACCTATCTCGCGGCACTCGGGCGTGAAGGGTTTCGTCAAGTCGCCGAGCTTTGCTACCACAAGGCGCACTACGCCGCCGCCGAGATCGACCGGCTACCCGGATACTCCGTCAGGAACGACGGGCCGTTCTTCCACGAGTTCGTCGTCGAGTGCCCGCGGCCTCCCGCTGAGATCAACACGGCGCTACTCGACCACAAGATCATCGGCGGCCTCGACCTGAGCGATCGGACGCCAAACGGGATGCTCATCTGCGTGACCGAGGTCAACACCCGAGCCGAGATCGACCGGCTTGTGTCCGCCCTCGCGGAGATCGGACCGCGATGAACGTGCCGATTCCGGGCGAGATCGACCGCAGACTTTTGAATGACCGCAGTGTGTCCGGGCGTATCGGCGTCCGCATGCCAGACCTGGACGTGCCGGAGCAGCCGCTTCCGGATTCCGGACTGTTGCGCTCCGTGCCGGCACACCTTCCCGAAGTGTCGCAGCCCGAGGTGGTCCGCTACTTCACGACGCTGTCTCGGATGAACTTCTCGATCGACACCAACTTCTACCCGCTGGGTAGTTGCACGATGAAGTACAACCCGAAGATCAATGAAGAGATGGCCTTCCTTCCCGGCATGGGCGGCATCCACCCGCACCAGCCTGATGAGACCGTCCAGGGCGCGCTGCAGTTGATCTGGGAGCTGCAATCGGACCTCGGGGAGATCACCGGCTTGCCGGGCGTCTGTCTGGCGCCGTTGGCGGGCGCACAGGGCGAGTACACCGGACTGATGGTGGCCCGCGCCTATTTCGCGGATCGCGGCGAAACCGCCCGGACCGTCGCGCTCATCCCGGACAGCGCCCACGGCACCAACCCGGCATCCGCCGCGATGGCGGGGCTGGATGTCATTACGGTCCCGTCAGACTCGGATGGCAACGTCAACGTGGAGGCTCTCCGCGGCCTTGTGGACGAACGCACCTGCGTATTTATGCTGACCATTCCGTCAACTCTTGGACTGTTCGAGCCGAACATCCTTGAGATCACGAGCGTCGTCCACGAGGCGGGCGGTCTTGTCTACGCCGACGGGGCCAACCTGAACGCCCTGCTCGGCATCGTCAAGA
This sequence comes from Chloroflexota bacterium, assembly GCA_027623795.1. Classification (GTDB taxonomy): domain Bacteria; phylum Chloroflexota; class Dehalococcoidia; order Lucifugimonadales; family Lucifugimonadaceae. Next base: position 19,034 of record JAQBUX010000009.1, on the reverse strand, counting down.
TCGGCGACCTTGGCTTCGACATCGCCCACTCCAACCTCCACAAGACCTTCTCTACCCCCCATGGCGGAGGGGGACCGGGGGCCGGCCCCGTACTCGTCTCGGAAGAGCTGAGGCGGTTCCTGCCGACCCCGGTGGTGGAGCGGACTGGTGATGACTACCGGCTCGTCGCGCCCCCTGACACGATAGGGCGAGTCAACGGTTTCCATGGCAGCTTCGGCGTGCTGGTTCGGGCATACACATACATCCGAGCCGTCGGCGTCGAGGGGATGCGGGAGATTGCGGAGAACGCCATCATTAACGCCAACTACATCCGTTCGGCGCTGTCGGGCGAGTTCGGCATCGCCGTAGACCGTATCTGTATGCACGAGTGTGTCCTCTCGCCTCAGGCTCAGAAGGCGAAAGGCGTCTCCGCACTGGATATCTCAAAGCGGTTGATCGATTACGGGATCCATCCGCCGACGATGTACTTCCCGTTGATCATCCCCGAGGCTCTCATGGTGGAGCCGACCGAGACGGAATCGAAAGATACGCTTGACCGTTTCATCGCCGTGATGCGACAGATCAATCGGGAGATAGAGGAAGACCCCGATCTACTGCACGACGCGCCACACGACACTCCGAACACGCGGCTGGACGAGGCCGGCGCGGCGCGGAACCCGTACCTGCACTGGCGACCGGAACAAAATTCACAGGCCGCCGATTAACACGACCCGGAAAACTCGGACACATTAGATAAGGATCAGGACACATGGCCATCGAAGCAGGGACCACCGCGCCGGACTTCACGCTGGTGTCGCACGATAACGAACCGGTCACGCTCAGCGGGCTCAAAGGCAACCCCGTTGTGATCGCATTCCACCCGCTCAGCTTTACCGGCGGCTGAACGAACCAGCTCAAACGGTTCCGTGAGAACCAGGACGACTTCCAGGAAGCTGGCGTGGAAATACTCGACATCAGCGTCGACTCATTCGCATCTCAAAAGGCGTTTGCGGAGGCCAACGGCGGGATCAGCTTCAAGCTGCTCGCCGACTTTCACCCGAAGGGCGCGGTGGCACAGGCCTACGGCGTTTTCAACGAAGAGCGCGGTGTCTCCGGTCGCTCAAGCTTCGTGATCGACCGCGAGGGCGTAATTCGAGACGCCCGGACCTATCCGCCGGGCGAGCTGCCGGACCCGCAGGAACTACTGGCGATCGCAAAGGGTCTATAGCGGCGTTGGCAGGGGCGAGTCACTCCTCGCCCTCATCGTCCACGCCCAGAATCTCCGCCCACGTTCCTGTGTTGACGGTTCCATCCCAGGACGTGCCCGGATAAGCGCCATCGGCGAGGTCGAAATGGCCGTCGTCCCGGGTCAGCAGGGGCACCGGCAACGTGGAAGGGTCGTGGTCAGCGCCGCGGTTGTCCAGGCCGATCGGCGCCCGCGTACCGGCCACTCCGCGGGCGTGAAACGCGACCTTGAATCGCCCGAGACCGTCAGGCCGCGCCAGCCAGAGCATCGGCATGCGATTTCTTTCGACCTCTCCGGCGGGCAACCCGAGAGCGGGCAACCGCGCGAGGTATGAACGCAGACCCAGCCGGTCGAGGAAGGCGGTCTGCGTGGTCATGCCGAGTGAGTCAAGCCCTGCCGATGACAGTGCGGAGTCGACGGCCGAGAAGTCGACGTGAGCGGTCAGATCCTGATCACCGACATGCCGGAACGGGTCTTGCGACAGCGTGTGCCTGTAGTAGGCACGCAGGCTGCCCTCTGACCGTCCCGGCCGGTACAACTCGGGTCCATATTCGCCGTAATCGACCGTCAGGACGAATCCACGGTCGAGCGTTGCCGCCACACGGTCCGCCCATGGCCGAAGCCCGAGATTGACCTCGCCTCGATATCCGTCCGGCAGGGCGGAGACGAAAGGCGCAACGCGCTGTTCGATCTCCTGATCGGAAACCGGACCCGGGGCTCCTGCAAAGCCATCCTCTCCGGCGACGACATACAGCTCAAGTACCGACCCGTTCTCGATCACGAACCTGTGGACCGGGAAGGCGTCCAACAGCTCGTTCGACAGGACGCATCCGGTAACACCCACCGGCGTTGTCGCGCCGCCATCCGAATTAGCGCGATCGACCTCCGTATATCGCAGAGCGGTGGAGAACGGCTTGCCGAGCGTTTGGGTGTAGCGAACGACGTCCCGGCCAAGCGTCCCGTCCCCGGATCCGAACTCGACCGCGTCGAACGGGTCCGGCTGGCCGAGGAGGTCCCAGAAATCGCGTAGCTGGACGGCGATTAGCGCGCCGAACGACGGGTGAGACGACGGGCTGGTGAAGTAGTCGCCACCCGGGTTGATCGGGCCGGGACCGCCGGGGCGCGTGTAGTAACCGCCTCGGCCGTACAGCGCCTCTTCCATGAACTCGGCGAACGTGATTCGCCCCGCGGACTTGATCCGCGCGTTGATCCGGCGTTCAGGATCCGCGGTGGGCTCCGGGTGGGAGTTCGGGTCGAAATACATATCGGGATCCGGCGATCTGATCTGATCGGGCCGTGCTCGTTACATAAATGAAGAGGGACGCCGGAACGGCGTCCCCCTGATCAAAGTCGATTGCTGTCTGATGCGTTCGCCTACCGCTCGGACATCGGCTTATACGGACGTTCCGCCGGTCCTGCGTATTGAAGCAGGGGACGGATCAGGATGTTGTGCTCAAACTGCTCGATCACTTGCACGGTCCAGCCGGGGATCCGGCCGACGGCGAAGATCGGCACAAACAGGTCGTGCGGGATGCCATTCAGGTAGTAGATCACACCCGCGAAGAAGTCCACATTCACGTGGATGCCGCGACGTGCGTATGGCGACATCGCCTGCTGCACCGCTTCGAGGATGGCGTACCACTTGGGTTCGCCCTTCTCGGCGCTCAACTTTCGCACACCCTCCCTGAGGTGCCGGGCCCTCGGGTCTTCCGTGCGGTAAACCCGGTGACCAAAGCCCATTACACGGCCGCCTCCGGCGAGAAGATCTTTCACATACTTCTCGGCGTTCTCCGGCGCTCCAATTTCCAGGGCCATCGTCATCACATTCTCCGCAGCGCCGCCGTGCGAAGGGCCGGAAAGTGCGCCGATGCCCGCCGTGACGGCATCGTGCAGATCGGCGTTCGTGCCGGCGACTGTGCGGGCCGTGAAGGCCGAGGCGTTGGACCCGTGGTCCGCATGGAGGACAAAGTCTGTGTCCATCAGCGCAGCCGTCTCTGGAGTCGGTTCGTCGCCGTCCATCATGTACAGGAAGTTGGCGGCGTGACTCATCGTCTCACTGGGTGGAACGGGCTCGCGTCCGGCTCGGATGTTGTGGTGCGCCATCACGATGGTAGGCACCTGTGAAGTCAGCCGGATGCCTTTCCGGAGCGTTGCCTCGGACGAATTGTCCTCGGCGTCAGGATCGAACGCGGAGAGGGCCGAGACGGCGGTCCTCAGAACGCTCATCGGGTGGTCATCCTTGACTGCGTGGATGATCCCCATCACCTCTGATGGGATGTTTCGATTCGCCTTGAGCAGGCTGTCGAACTCATCGAGTTGCGGCTGGGTTGGGAGCTCTCCGTACATCAGGAGGTAGGAGGTCTCTTCAAAGGTCGAGACGCCCGCCAGATCGTGGATGTTGTACCCGCGATAAAGTAGCTTGCCCTCTTTTCCATCGATGAAGGTCGTCTCTGTTCGGTCAAAGTAGACGCCGCTCAGACCGCGATGGAGGGTTATGTCTTCGGAGGTCATTTGGGGTTTAGCTCCAGGTGCTTGGTCGATACACCGTTGCGCATCATTACGGGCATAACGCCGAACTATTTACACGCCGTGCGCGGCGCGGTCCGACGATGTGAGAGTCATCTTACCTGTCGTTCGCCGACCCGCGTGTGTTCGGACCGTGAAATAGTTCGTTTTGGCTCCCAGAGGCCCGTTTTCGGCGCGTAAGTAGGCGGGCCGCGCTGGCTCGGGACGGGGCGGGTCAAGCTAGCATCGGCCCCATCGGGTGTCAATCGAGCCGTTCGCCGTCCGTACGAAGCTCCCCAATGGGGCCGATATGTCGTCTATGTACGCTCAGGCGCGATCCGCGACCTCGCGTGCGATCCGCGTCACGAACTCGTCGACATCGACCGCACCGAGGTTGCCTCCGGCGCGCTCCCTCACCGCCACCTGTCCCGCTTCCTGCTCCCGGTCCCCCACGACAAGCATGTAAGGGATCTTCCTCTGCTGCGCTGCGCGGATCTTGGCGTTCATCCTGTCGTTGCCGTCGTCCACATCTGCCCGGACGCCCGCGGCTCGAAGCTTGTCCACTACCGTCTGGCCGAACTCGATGTGCCGGTCGGCGATCGGAATCACGGTCGCCTGTACCGGAGAAAGCCAGACGGGCAGGGCGCCGGCAAGGTGCTCGATCAACACGCCCATGAACCGCTCCAGTGATCCCAGCATGGCGCGGTGGATCACGACGGGGCGTTGGAGGGTGCCGTCCTCCGCTGCGTAGTGCAGGTCGAACCGCTCGGGCAATGAGAAGTCGAGCTGCACAGTACCAAGCTGCCACTCGCGTCCCAGCGCGTCCGGCACGAAGAAGTCGATCTTGGGACCGTAGAACGCCCCCTCGCCCGGCTCGATACCGTATTCACGCCCGGAGGCGTCCAGCACTTGACTCAACGCGGCCTCAGCCCGGTCCCACATCTCGTCGGTGCCGACCCGTTTCTCGGGTCTCAGCGACAGCGCGAGGCGCATCCGGTCGAATCCGAGCAGTGTGTAGGCCTCGTCCAACATGGCGATGAAGCTGTTCACCTCCTGCGCGATCTGGTCCAGCGTGCAAAAGATATGAGCGTCGTCTTGCGAGAACGTGCGAACGCGCATGAGGCCGTGCGTGACGCCCGACCGCTCGTAACGGTGGAGACGGCCGAAATCCGCGTAACGGATCGGCAACTCGCGGTACGAGTGGGTGTTCGCCGCGTACAACATCGCGTGCGCCGGGCAGTTCATCGGCTTCACGCCGTACTCCCGGTCGTCGACGTTCATCATGTACATGTTTTCGAGGTAGTTGTCGTAGTGGCCTGACTGCTTCCACAGATCGGTGTTGAAGATCTGGGGCGTCGTCACCTCCTGGTAGCCGTACTTCACGTACAGCTCCTTCACGTAATCGATCAACCCGTTGAGGACGATCGTGCCTTTCGGAAGGAAGAACGGGCTGGCCGGTGAGATCGGGTCGAAGAAGAACAAGTCGAGTTCACGTCCAACGCGGCGATGGTCTCTGCGTTCCGCTTCAGCGACTCGCTCCAGGAAGTCGTCCAGCGCTTCCTGCGACTCCCACGCCGTGCCGTATATCCGCTGCAGCATCTCGCGCTTTTCGTCGCCCCGCCAGTACGCGCCGGCGACCGACAGCAGCTTGAACGCGCCAATCTTGCCGGTGGAGTCGACGTGGCCGCCTCTGCACAGGTCCTCCCACGACTGGTGGCTCCAGACCGTGATCTGCTCGTCCTCCGGCAGGTCGGAGATGATCTCCACCTTGAACTTCTGGTCGCTGAACCGTTCAAGCGCAGCGCTTCGTGCGAGCTCCTCGCCGGCGAAAGGCCGGTCAGCGGTGATCGTCTCCCGCATCAACGCCTCAATCGCTTCCAGGTCTTCCGGTGCGAACGGCCTGGACACCTCGAAGTCGTAGTAGAAGCCGTCCTCGGTAGGCGGGCCGATGGCGATCTGCGCCTCCGGAAACAGCTTAACGACGGCCTCCGCCATCACGTGCGCCGCGGAATGCCGCATGCGATAGCGGAGATCGATGAGATTTGGATCGGCGTTCATCGACGCCTGTTGGAGGGACATGGCGGGACTCCTCTCGACAACGGTCCGTAGTAGTCGGCCATCGTCGAGTAAGGCCACCGGAAACACACCAGAAACGTGACAGTGTGTGCGGCAACCCGGGTTGAAGCGATTGACGTGCGCAGCGCGTGTATGCGAGCACGGCGAGGCAGGGCGCGGCGACCGCTATGCGGCGCGCGCCCTCGGAGTCATTGTTCGGCCCGGGAAGTGATAAGGAGTCATCGATTTAGATACGCCGCCGTCCGGCTTGGAAAAATCTGGTGGTGGGCGATGGAGGATTCGAACCTCCGACCTCAGCGATGTCAACGCTGCGCTCTAACCAACTGAGCTAACCGCCCGCGCGAAAGAATTGTATCTGACAGGGGGCCGGGCCACTAAGCCCGGCCCCCTGCCGAAACGTGTCTCTTCTGTCGATACCGATTAGTCGTCGCCGGAGGGCGCTTCCGCCTCTTCTTTACCGGCCTCTTCTGCGGACGAATCATCGTTTCCGCCGGTGATAGCCGCCAGCAACCGGGCGAGCCCGTCGCCTTCACTGTCGTCGCTGTTACCCAGGTCCACCGTGACCGGGCTCCCGCCGTTTATGACGGGGGCGGGCGGAGTGATCCCCTCTGCGAGAAGCACATCTTCGCCGCCAAAGGCGCGTAGGGCTTCCTCAAAGCTCGGCGGCGCCTCGGTCGTGCCGGTAAGGGTGCCTTCAATCCGGTGCTTGATTGTGTCAAGCCCGAGTTTCTTGCGTCCTTCTTCCGACCGGTCGAGGCGGGCCGGGATCAACCGGCCGATGATGACGTTCTCCTTCAAGCCCAACAGGTGGTCGACGGAACCGTTTACCGCGGCCTCCGTCAGCACCCGCGCCGTCTCCTGGAAGGATGCCGCCGCGAGGAAGCTCTCCGTGTTCAGCGACGCCCGCGTCACGCCCAGCAGTACCGGGCTTGCCGTGGCCGCCTCGCCGCCTGCATCGAGCAGGGTGTTGTTGATCTCTTCGTAAACAAGTCGGTCGACCAGCTCGCCCGGCAGCAGTCCTGTGCTCCCGGGCGTGTCCACACGGACCTTCCGCATCATCTGGCGGATGATCACCTCTACGTGCTTCTCGTGGATCGGCACGCCCTGTGAACGGTATACCCGGAGAACTTCCTGCGTCAGGTATGCCTGGGCTCCTTCGTGGCCCTCGATCCGCAGGATGTCCTGCGGTGACTTCGGGCCGTCGGTGAGCGCAGTTCCGGCCTCAACTTCTGAGCCATCGGTCACCATGATGTGAGATGCGGCGGGGATGGCGTACTGCCGTTCCTCGCTGTCCTCCCACGTTACCGTGACCATGCCTTTTGTGACGGCCGCAGTTCCTCCAGCCTCGGACACGATTTCATCCGGCAAGGCCAGGGCGGTCTCGTCTGCCGTCTTCTTCACGGTCTTTTTTACGCCGATGATCGGTGTGCCCGCGTCGACCCACGTACCGCTCTTGATGAGCGCCTTGTGGCTGGACGGGATCTCGTACCGCTCGCTGAACGTGTCAGAGTTCCGGACCGTTACGAAACGGCTGTCGGACGTCTCAGACACCTCGATGGTGCCGTCGATCTCGGTGAGCACAGCCATGCCACGCGGCTGTCGAGCTTCGAAGAGTTCCTCGACCCTCGGCAGACCGCTTGTGATGTCCAGCGCGCTGGCGATGCCGCCCGTGTGGAACGTGCGCATGGTCAACTGCGTGCCCGGCTCCCCGATACTCTGCGCTGCGATGATGCCGGCCGCTTCGCCCAGCATCACGGATTCGCCGTTCGCCAGGGAGGCGCCGTAACAGCGCTGGCAGAGGCCGCGGGAAGCTTCACACGAGAGAGGCGAGCGCACGAGCACTCGATCCACCCCTGCGTCCATCAGTGAGGCTGCGATTTCGGGATTGATCAGCGTGTCGGAGTCCGCGAGCACTTCTCCGGTCTCCGGATGGAGGACGGGCATCGCCGGGTACCGGGAGTTGATCCGCTCAGGTAGCGGGATGTCCAGGTCTGACGTAGCTGCCTCAAGCCACACACCGTTGCTCGTGCCGCAGTCCTCAAACAGGACAATTACGTCCTGAGCGACGTCGGCGAGACGGCGGGTAAGGTAGCCACTGTCCGCTGTACGCAGCGCCGTGTCGGCAAGCCCCTTGCGGGCCCCGTGAGTCGAGATGAAGTACTCGAACACAGAAAGGCCTTCACGGAAGGACGAGCGAATCGGCAACTCGATGATCCGGCCTTTCGGGTCGGACATAAGTCCGCGCATGCCAGCCATCTGTTTGATCTGCTGGATGTTTCCCTTGGCGCCGGAGTGGGCCATGGTGTAGATCCCGCCGTAGTTCGGGAGCTCGTCCTGGACCGCCTCGGTCAGCTTTTCGTTGACCGTCGTCCAGGTGTTGACCGCTTCCTGGTAACGGCTTCGCTCGTTGATCATTCCATGCAGGAACAGCTCATCCAGTTTTGCGATCTGGGAGTCACCCTCCGCGAGGAGTTTGCCCTTGATCGCCGGGACAGCGATGTCATTTATGGCGATCGTCGTCCCGGACTGGGTGGCGTAACGGAACCCGAGGTCCTTCAGCGCGTCAAGGAACTCGGCGGTCCGCTCGTTGCCAAGCCGGTTGTACGCCTGGCTCACCAACTCACTGATGGCGTTCGAGTCGATCATACGGTTCTGGAATCCGAGTTCGTCGGGAACCACTTCGTTGAAGATGACCCGGCCTACGGTCGTCGTGAGAACTTCTTTTGTTTCCGGCGCGCGTACGTTCATCTCCTCACGCAATCCGAGGACGCCGAGATCGTGCGCGAGTCTGGCGTCCGCGAAGTCGGAGTAGACGTGCCGTCTGTTGCCGTTGCCGTTGCCGTTGACGGATCCCGTTCCTTCCGGAACCTCGAGTACGGTCAGGTAGTAGTTACCGAGGACCATGTCCAGGGTCGGCGAAACGATAGGTTCGCCAGAGCTCGGTGCGAGCATGTTGTACGTGCTCAGCATCAACCTCTGGGCCTCTAACACCGCCTCCCGAGAAAGCGGCACGTGTACCGCCATCTGGTCCCCGTCGAAGTCGGCGTTGAACGCCTTGCAGACGAGCGGGTGGATCTGGATCGCCTGGCCCTCGACCAGCGTCGGCTGGAAGGCCTGGATGCCCAGCCTGTGAAGCGTCGGCGCACGGTTGAGCAGCACCGGCCGGTTCCGGATCACCTCTTCGAGGATGTCCCAGACCTCCGGGCGCGCCCTCTCGACCATCCGCTTGGCGCTCTTGATGTTGTGGGCATAGCCGCGAACAACCAGGGCGTTCATAACGAACGGCTTGAAAAGCTCAAGCGCCATGGTCTTGGGCAGCCCGCATTGATGCAGTTTGAGCTGAGGACCGACGATGATGACCGAACGGCCGGAGTAGTCGACGCGCTTGCCGAGCAGGTTCTGCCGGAAACGGCCTTGCTTGCCCCTCAGCAGGTCGGTCAGTGACTTCAACTTGTGGTTGTGGCTGCCGGAGATCGCCCGGCCGCGACGGCCGTTGTCGATCAGGGCGTCCACCGCTTCCTGCAACATGCGCTTTTCGTTACGGACGATGATGTCCGGCGCCTGCAGCTCGAGAAGCCTTTTCAACCGGTTGTTGCGGTTGATGACACGTCGGTAGAGGTCGTTCAGGTCTGACGTCGCAAAACGGCCACCGTCGAGCTGCACCATCGGGCGCAGTTCTGGCGGGAGGACGGGCAACTGGGTCAGGATCATCCACTCCGGCTTGTTGCCGGACTTGGCGAACGCCTCGATGACGCGCAACCGCTTGATCGCCTTCTTGCGTCGCTGGCCGGAAGTCGTCCGGACCTCGTCTTGCAGATCAACGCGCAGGCCATCAAGAGACTGGGATGACAGGATATCGAGCGCCGCTTCGGCGCCCATCCCGGCCCGGAACACTTCACCAAACCGGTCACGAAGTTCGCGGTACCGGGACTCTGTGAGCAGGTCGAGGAGCTTGATTCCGTTCAGCTCGTCGATTTTGGCGCCGATCTTATCTTCGACCGCCGTTTTTTCCTCGCCGAACCGGTCCTCTACCGCCATCACCTGTGACTCGACGGGGTGCGCGCCGCGTACGGCTCGCTCGGCATCCAGTTCTTCGGCAAGTTGTTTCTTCGTCTTTTTACGAGACTTTTTCGGCGCCTCGGGCTCTTCTACCTCATCGCCCTCGGTGACCGGCTCGTCAGTTTCCACAACTGCCGGGGCGGCCGCGCGGATCGCTGCGATCGCTTCCGCGGCCGCTGCGTCGATGCGAGTCGTCTCGGCGATCAGGTAACTCTCAAGCTCTTCAAGCGCGCGCTCCTTCGCCTCCTCGTCCACGCTCGTCACGATGTACTGAGCGAAGTAGAGGACGCGCTCAAGGTTGCGCGGTGAGATGTCCAGCAACAGGCCAAGCCGGGATGGCGTGCCCTTGGAAAACCAGATGTGGGCTACCGGAGCTGCGAGCCTGATGTGGCCCATGCGCTCACGGCGGACCTTGGCGCGCGCGATCTCGACACCGCACCGGTCGCATACCACGCCCTTGTAACGGATCTTTTTGTACTTCCCGCAGTAGCACTCCCAGTCCTTAGTGGGACCGAAGATGCGCTCGCAGAACAGCCCATCTTTCTCGGGGCGGAGCGTCCGGTAGTTGATGGTCTCAGGCTTGGTCACCTCTCCAAAGGACCACGCGCGGATCTGTTCTGGCGATGCCAGGGAGATGCGGATTGCGTTGAACTCTGGGCCTGCCTGTGTGGTCATTCGGTTACCTGTCCTCTCCACGTCTTTGCGCTTGTCTGCGCGGCGACGTGTCTCAGGTTCTGTCTACTCATGGAGGTTGATAGAGGCCGTCTAATCCTCTTCTTCAACGTCATCGTCGTCCTCGATGTCTCCCTCTTCTGGTTCTTCATCATCCGAGTCGTCAAGTTCAGAATCGTCATCGTCATCGTCTTCGTCCGACGCCTCGGAGAACCCGTGGTCCTCCGGATCTTCGCTGTCCATTACGGAAGGAGTGTCCGTCCAACCGTCCGCCGCCAGGATCGTCTCGTCCTGTGCCTCGGTCGTCTCGGCAAGCAGGTTGGCGGCCGCTGCAAGCGCTTCCTCGTCCACGCTTCCCCCGCTCCACAACCCTGCGCCGAGACCGCCCGTGAGCGCCCTTGAGGTACCGGCGTCGCCGGGGATCGCAAAATCGTCCTGTTCTTCATTTAGCAGTTCGACTGCGAGGCCGAGGCCCTGGAGTTCCTTAAGCAGGACGTGGAAAGATTCCGGAACACCCGGGTGAATTACGTTCTCACCCTTGACGTTCGCTTCGTAGGTCTTAACCCTGCCGTCCACGTCGTCGGATTTGACCGTCAGCATCTCCTGCAGGTTGAAGGCGGCGCTGTAAGCCTCAAGCGCCCAAACCTCCATTTCACCGAAGCGCTGCCCGCCGAACTGCGCCTTGCCGCCCAGAGGCTGCTGGGTGATCAGGGAGTACGGCCCTGTAGACCTGGCGTGGATCTTCTCTTCGACCAGGTGGATCAACTTGAGGATGTACATCCTGCCGACAGTGATCGGCTGATCGAACGACTCCCCGGTCCGGCCGTCGATGAGCTCCATCTTCCCGAACACGGGCGCCGAACTGTGCTTCTCCCTGTCAATCCGTAACGCTTCTTTGAACAGTTGCTCACGGTTTTGCCCATTGAGCTGCACGTCGCTGTTGTCTGCCAGCCAGAGTTTCAGACACGCCTCGCTGGCGACGCCATCTTTGGCATCGTCGAATATGTCGTCGTACTTGTATCCGCGCTCGTCGAGCCACGATCGGATTACGTCGGCGTCAATCTTCGTGTTATCCAGATACCGCCGGTCTCGGGCGCCTGACTCGTTAACCATCCAGGCGCGGGCGAGTGCGTCCTCAAGCTCGATATCCGTCGTGCCGTCGAACACCGGCGTTTGGGCGTCATAGCCGAGCACGCCCGCCGCCCAGCCCAGGTGGGTCTCAAGGACCTGTCCCAGATTCATCCGGGACGGCACGCCGATCGGGTTGAGGACGATGTCGACCGGGGTTCCATCCGGCAGGTGTGGCATGTCCTCGCGCGGGAGGATCTTGGCGATCACGCCCTTGTTGCCGTGGCGTCCCGCCATCTTGTCGCCCGCGGTGATCTTGCGGGTCTGGGCGATCCACACGCGAACCAGCTTTGTAACGCCGGCGGGCAAGTCGTCGCCGGACTCCTTGTTCAGGACTTTGACGTCGATGATCTTGCCGCGTTCGCCGTGGGGCACCCTGAGCGATGTGTCACGCACGTCGCGCGCCTTCTCGCCGAAGATCGCACGGAGAAGTTTTTCTTCCGCTGTGAGTTCGGTCTCGCCCTTGGGCGTGATCTTGCCAACGAGGATGTCGCCCGGGCCGACGTATGCGCCGATCCGGATCACGCCTTCCTCGTCCAGGTCCCGCAGACTGTCTTCACCGACGTTCGGGATGTCTCTGGTGATCTCTTCGGGTCCGAGCTTGGTCTCCCTGGCCTCGGCCTCGTGTTTGCCGATGTGTATCGATGTGAATCGGTCGTCCCTCACCATGTCCTCGGACAGGATGATGGCGTCCTCGTAGTTGTAGCCCTCCCAGCTCATGAAGGCGACGAGGATGTTCTGGCCAAGGGCCAGGTCGCCGCGATCTGTGGAAGAGCTGTCAGCCAGTGGCTGGCCAAGGGTCACGATGTCACCCTTGTTAACGATCGGACGCTGGTTGATGCAGGTGCCCTGGTTGGACCGAACGAACTTTGTCAGCGGGTACTCGGCGATCTGGCCCGTGTTATCGCCCAGAACTTTGATCTCTGCGCCGGTCGACGCGATGACGAGACCGGGCTCCTCGGCGAGGATCACCTGTCCCGAGTCGCGAGCGACGCGCGCCTCCATGCCTGTGCCGACGACGGGCGCCTGCGGCCGCAGCAGCGGTACCGCCTGGCGCTGCATGTTTGAGCCCATCAGCGCGCGGTTGGCGTCGTCGTGTTCAAGGAACGGGATCAGGGCCGTGGAGACCGATACGATCTGCATCGGCGACACGTCCATGAACTCGACGTTCTCTGGACGTTCGATTGCGAACGATTCGCCGACACGGATCTCCGCCTGGTCGCCGACGATCTGCATTTTGGCGTCCAACTCAGTGTTGGCCTGGCCGATGATGTACGTCTCTTCCTCGTCAGCAGACAGGTAAACCACGTCCTCAGGGTCGGAGGACACGAAGGCCTTCACCGGCACGGTTTTCGCCGGCATCGCGGCAAGTTGCTCCTCAAGCCGGCGCGGGACGCGCCCACCCGCCCGAACGAGCTCTTCGCCCTTTTCGTCGGCAAGAGTTTCGAGCACCGTGTGTCCGACAAAGTCCGGGCTGTCCGTGGACATCTTGTGAAGTACGCGACGGTAGGGGGTCTCAAGGAATCCGAAATCGTTAGTCCGCGCGTACGTGGCGAGCGAGCCAAGGAGCCCGATGTTCGGGCCTTCAGGTGTCTCGATGGGGCAGATTCGTCCGTAGTGAGAGTGGTGAACGTCACGGACGTCAAAACCGGCGCGCTCACGTGACAGACCACCGGGCCCGAGGGCCGATAGCCGACGCTTGTGCGTCAACTCTGCGAGCGGATTGGTCTGGTCCATGAACTGCGAAAGCTGGGAACCGCCAAAGAACTCACGAACGGACGCCACAACCGGGCGGATGTTGACAAGCGCCGCCGGCGTGGTGGTCGCGGGGTCCATCTCCGTAGTCATCCGCTCTTTGACGACGCGCTCCATGCGCAACAGGCCGACCCGAAGTTGATTTTGGATCAACTCACCGACCGACCGGACCCGCCTGTTGCCCAGGTGGTCGATGTCGTCCTCACGGATCTCGCCGTTGTTGATGCGGATCATGCGCCGGATCAGCCCGACCAGGTCTTCTCGAACGAGCGTTCGCACCTCGGTCGTCGCATCGTCGCCGAGTTTGCGGTTCAGCTTGTAGCGGCCGACGCGGCCAAGATCGTACTTTCGCGGGTTGAAGAACAGGCTCTCAAGCAGCGCCTTGGCGTTTGCCACGCTCGGCGGTTCACCCGGCCGGAGCCGCCGGTAGAACTCGACCAGCGCCTCTTCCTCGTTGGTGACCGCAGTGTCGCGCGCCAGGGTTGCGTCGATGAACGGCCGGTCGGCGTTAGTGTCTTCGTTTTTGAACAGCGCCTTGATGTCGTCATCGGACGCGTAGCCGAGGGCGCGGAGAAGCGTCGTAATCGGCGTCTTACGCTTCCGGTCGACCTTGACCGATAGCAGATCTTTGTTGCTCGTCTCGAGCTCGATCCAGGCGCCCCGGTACGGGATCAATTTGGCGTTGCAAAGTGAGCGGCCGCTGGCCGGGTCCACGTCACGCGTGAAGTAGGCGCCAGGCGAGCGGACAAGCTGGGACACGACGACGCGCTCGGCGCCATTTATTACGAACGTGCCGTTACGGGTCATCATCGGGATGTCGCCCATGAACAGCGTCTGCTGCTTCTTTTCACCGGCGGCGTCGCCGGATTTGACCTCAAGCTCGACCGTCACGTACACCGGGGCCGAGAAGGTGATCTCCTTGATCCGGCACTCCCGTTCAGAGAATTTGGGCGGTCGGATTTCGTGGCTCAGGAAGCTGAGGGCGAATCGGCCTCCACTGAAGTCCTCGATCGGTGAGATCTCATCAAGCAACTCGCTCAGGCCGTCGGTGGTGAAGTAATCGAACGAACGCAACTGAATCTGAATCAGGTTCGGCACGTCGACGATGTTTGGGATGTGGTTGAAGCTCTTGACGTTCCGGTACGAGATAGTACTGGGACGAACGTCAGCTACGACCATGCTTACTCTCCTGAATTATTTGAAACCACGAACAGATCGTGATTGAGTTCAAACGCCGATGGTTGGTCGTGTTTAATGCTCGCACGCGCGAACGCCAGACAGTGCCCGACGCAAATGCGCGCGGACACCGTCTGGAAAAACTACGAATTAAAATGTACGGGTGGGCGAACCGTAACAGCCATACCTCGACAGACGGCAAGTTTACTCCCAGTTGCATCAATCGTCAAGCTAACGGCAGGACGCCATGAGCAAGGTTTGTCCGATGAAGACGTTGTCGACCGGCGTTCCAGGCGGACCTTGACTATACGGTGGCGATCAATACAAGCCCGCCGGCGACCATCCCTGCCGCCACGAGCTTCTGCGTCACATCGCGCACGCTCAATATTTCGTCTTGCAGAAGTCTTGTCTTCCATGCGAGCAATACGCTTGCGAAAAATACGAATAGTGGCGTAGTGCTGGCAAAGGCGTTCGCCAGGGACACGGGGCCGTTAGCGATCGCAAAGGTTATGGCGACCATCCCTGCTGTCGCTGCGCCTGCGTCCAGCATCAGGACAGCGAAAGGCCTTCGAGACGACATGAAACGTCTCAACTCCCCGGCGATCGCAGGCCTGAAGTTCATCGGAATGAGCACGGCCGCCATTCCAGTGGAGCGCAACGCCACCGCATGCCAGAACGAAAGGTCGTCCGTTACGGTTTTGAGGAGTATCTGGGCGAGGGCGATGATCGTGACCGCTACCCCGAGATAGACGATGGTCCCGCTGAGTCTGACCTGCCCGGCGTCCGAAAGCCTGACCGCGGCCAGCAGCGCCCCGCCTATCGCAAGCGCGGCCGCTAGAGACTCCAGCACGGACAGGCTCTCTCCGAGCAGGACGACGGCAAAGATCACCACGAGGAGCGGGTGGGACTGCGAGATCGGAGTGACCCGCGACACCTCTTCACGGCTGAGCGTCCACAGCACGAACGGAGCGCCGATCCCCCACATCACTCCCACCGCAAGCCCGCGCGCGTACACCTCAATGTCCGCCGAAGGGAACGGGTTGACAAGCGCTATCACGATGGCCGTGGTGAGGGACTGGAATCCGATGAACAGTAGGAACCCGCGTACGCGTAGTCCCATCCCGCTCATGATCACCTTGTCGGTAATACTCACGATGGCGAACAGGACCGCACTCATCAGCGCCGCGACTGTCCAGTCGATTACCGTGCCTCCCGATTCCCGAAGATGTGATGGCGGACAGCGGGAACGAGTGATCCCGGTCCGGGCAAGAGTAGTCTCGTTTCGAGGTCGGCGGGCAGGTTTCGGGAGCGGGACGTGGTCCGCCACTGGCGCCATGAGGGTCTCGAAGCATGCACCGAGCGTGCCGAATGTGGGCCGGAATCGGGTTTATCGCATTAGCCCCGTCGGTGTCGACCTCGACGCGCTGGCATGTGAACCCGTTGCCGCCATAATGTGCCGTCATGCGATACGACACGATAATTATCGGCGCAGGGTCCGCCGGCGGCATCCTTGCTTCCCGGCTGACGGAGAACAGGGACCACAGCGTTCTACTTCTCGAGGCGGGGCCGGACTACCCGACCCTGGACCGAACCCCTGAACCGATCCGGAACGGCCTGGCAAGCGCCGGCGACGTGATCATCCGCGAGGGCCACAACTGGAACTTCACCGCCACGGCTTCGCCGACAGCCCCGCCGATGTACGTCCCGCGCGGCCGTGTAGTCGGCGGATCGAGCGCCATAAATGGCCAGATCTTCCTGCGTGGAGCACAGGAGGATTACGACTCCTGGGCGGACGCTGGAAATGACCTGTGGTCGTTTCGCAATTTGCTCCCGTCATTCCGGCGTCTTGAGACAGACTCCGACTTCCACGACGATTTTCACGGCGATGCCGGACCGATCTACTGCCGGCGATTCCCGCGCGAGGAGTGGCTTCCGGCCGCCGATGCGTTTTACTCCTCGGCACGTGACGCCGGTTACCCGGACTGCCCGGACCACAACAATCCCGATATGACGGGCGTAGGTCCCGTGCCTCTGAACAACCTGAACGGCGTACGAATGTCGACCGCCGTGACGTACCTTACTGAATCGCGTCCGCGTCTCAACCTGACGATTCGCGGCGGTTGCCTCGTTCAGCGCGTTCTTTTCGATCGCTCGGGTAAATTGCCACGGGCGACCGGGGTGTTGGTCGAGTCCGACGGCGAGACGTTTGAGGTCGCGGCGGGCGAGGTGATCCTGTCCGGCGGTCCGGTGGGATCCCCGCACCTGCTGATGCTATCCGGCGTAGGGCCGGCAAGTCAGCTCGCCGGGCAAGGCATCCCGTTGATTCACGACTCGCCCGGCGTCGGCCAGAACCTTCGGGATCATCCGACCGTCTGGGTCGAACATAGGCTTGCGGACGACTACCCGAAACGTGCGTTTGGGATTCCGGACCAGGTTTGCCTGCGATGGACGGCGCAGGGCTCAGACCTCGTGAACGACATGATCCTGTTCGCCACGCCGTACGACATCGGTATCTCGGAGGGCGGGTCGCGGGAGCCGACCGGAGAAATGGGACTGCGCTGGCGTTGCCGCGTGAATCTGGCCTACGGAGCGGGTGAGCTGCGGCTGGCTTCGTCCGATCCACGGACGCAGCCCGATCTCGATTACAACCTCCTCTCGGATGAGCGTGACGTCGCCAGGCTTCGTGAGGCGGTCAGGCTCGCGCTGCGCCTGGCGGAACACCCGTCATTCAAGGGCATCATCGGGGATCGGATTGAACCGGCCGAACAGGACCTTGAGTCAGACGACGCTCTGGACGCCTGGATGATGCG
Source organism: Chloroflexota bacterium (assembly GCA_027623795.1). Taxonomy (GTDB): domain Bacteria; phylum Chloroflexota; class Dehalococcoidia; order Lucifugimonadales; family Lucifugimonadaceae. Next base: position 1,628 of record JAQBUX010000009.1, on the reverse strand, counting down.
GCGGGTGCAGACGGGGCACCACATCTCGGGCACCTGCAAGATGGGCCCGGACGAAGACCCGATGGCGGTGGTTGATCAGTACGGCCGGGTTCGCGGGGTAGAAGGGTTGCGCGTCGCGGACGCGTCAATCATGCCGGACTGCGTTCGCGCCAACACCAACCAGACCGCGCTGATGATCGGCGAACGCGTGGCGGAGCTGATCGCTGGCGGGTGAATCTTCTCCAGCGAACGCTGGGTGGCTAACGGCCAAACACCATAGATAAAAGGCCACCAGTTTTTGTTGGTCAACATCACACGAGAGGTGGTCCCGGTTGTTTGGACAGCCGAACCCGGTCTGATAAGTGGAATCACGCTGCTGTGATCTGTGCTGCCGCGGGTTCGGGCAGCACCGGGATCTGCTCGTCGGGCTGGAGCGGAGCGCGCGGGAGACCGGAACCGGGTGCTTGTGGGCGGTCAATTCAACCATTGAGGTCGACGGCGAGGGCTTTCTGCGGTTCGACCCGGATGGCCCCGATCGCGACTGCGGTGACTTCGATACCCACGCGGAAGCGCAGGCGTTCTTTGAGGCGGCTGGCGGGCCTACGACCGACCGGCACCGCCTGGACGGGGACCGGGACGGAGTGGTGTGCGAGTCCCTACCTTAGCCTGACTCGCGGGGACGCGGGATCACCCCGCCCGGTCCGCCCGTTCTTCCTTCAGAGCCGCCTGGAACTCTGGATTGGACGTGATGTAGACCGGTAGGCTGCCAATCTCGGACAACGGAGTCGCCGCAACATGTATCTGCTGAAATGACAATTCTAGAGCGCCATCGAATCTGGCCATGATGAGGTAGGCTCCGCGGAGGTCGGCCCCGCTGAGGTTGGCCCCGCTGGGGTCGGCCCCGCCGAGCCAGGCCCAGGTGAAGTCGGCCCCGAATCTGGCCCCCATGAGGTTGGCTCCGCGGAGGTCGGCCCCGCCGAGGTAGGCTCCGCGGAGGTCGGCCCCGCCGAGGTAGGCCCCGCGGAGGTCGGCCCCGCCGAGGTAGGCCCCGCTGAGGTCGGCCCTCATGAGGTCGGCCCCGCTGAGGTCGGCCTCGGTGAGGCTGGCGGCGCTGAGGTCGGCGGCGAAGAGGTCGGCCCCGCTGAGGTCGGCCCACATGAGTTTGGCCATGCGGAGGTTGGCCCTGATGAGGTTGGCGACGAAGAGGTTAGCCCTGGTGAGGTCGGCCCCCATGAGGTCGGCCCCGCGGAGGTCGGCCCCGCGGAGGTTGGCGTCGAAGAGGTTGGCGTCGATGAGGTCGGCCCTCATGAGGTTAGCCCCGCGGAGGTCGGCCCTCATGAGGTTGGCCCCAGTGAGGTCGGCCCTCATGAGGTTAGCCCCGCGGAGGTCGGCCCCGCTGAGGTTGGCCATGATGAGGTCGGCCCCGCCGAGGTCGGCCCGGTGGAGGTCGGCCCCGCTGAGGTTGGCACTGGTGAGGTAGGCGTCCTTCAGGATTACCGCTGGCAAGAATGACTTCGCGAAGTCCGCGCTCGACAGGTCCGCCCCTGTCAAATCGGCACCAGCTACGTCCGGCGGGGACAACTTCAATATCGGATCTTCTCCTCCGATAAGTCCCGATTCGTGGAGAAACTGTACCAACAACCCCTTGC
>JAQBUX010000008.1 GCA_027623795.1 Chloroflexota bacterium | reverse complement strand
GACCAATGTCCTCGAACTGGGCTCATCTGTATTCCGGCTGGGAGCTGCCGTCCCCTGCTACAGGGTTTATGAGGACGCCGCGATCGCGGCGAAGTTCCCGGGACTTGTGGACAGCGCCAGCATCATCGGTGGAATTCAGATCCAGTCCCGCGCAGGCCTTGGCGGCAACCTCTGCAACGCCTCGCCAAGCGGGGACGGGATCGGTTCGCTCATCGTCCACCACGCCACATGCGTGATCGCAGGACCCAACGGGACCCGCGAGGTCGCTGTGGAAGACTTCTGCACCGGGCCGGGCCGTTCGGTGATCGGAGACGGTGAGATTCTGGTCGAAATGAAGATGCCGACCCCCAAGAAGGGCTTCGGGGCCGCCTACGAGCGGTTCACTCCTCGCAACGAGATGGACATTGCGATCGCCGGAGTTGCGAGCTCCGTCCAGTTGAACGGCAACATCATAGAGTCCGCACGGGTGGCGCTCGCCGCCGTCGGTCCCACGCCAATCCTGTCCTCTGCTGGCGGCATGCTGGCGGGCAAGGAGGCCACGACCGAGAACATCTCTGCCGCAGCGCAGGCCGCGATATCGGACGCCAGCCCGATCTCCGACATGCGCGGAACGGTTGAACAACGCAAGCATCTGGTCGGCGTTCTGACCCGTCGCACCCTTGAAAGGGCCATCGAACGCGCCCGGGAGAACAACTAAGTTGGTCGAAAAAGTAAGAGTCAGGGCAACCCTTAACGGAGAGCCGGTCGACTTCCTGGTCGCTCCGTACATAAGCCTCCTTGACACGTTGCGTGATGAGTTGGGGCTGACCGGTACGAAGGAAGGCTGCAACGACGGCAACTGCGGCGCCTGCACCGTCAACCTGGATGGACGGATCGTAGACTCGTGCTGCGTACTCGGCGCGGAGATCGATGGCAGCACGGTCGAGACGATTGAGGGCATGGCCGAGCCGGGTCGTTTGCACCCGCTCCAGCAAACATTCCTTGAAGAGGCCGCGCTCCAGTGCGGTATCTGCACACCGGGATTCCTCGTCTCGGCCAAAGCGCTGCTCGAGAAAGAGCCGCACCCGAGTGAAGAACGTATCCGCTTCTGGCTTGCCGGAAACCTGTGTCGCTGCACGGGCTACGACAAGATCATAAAGGCGGTCCAGAAGGCCGCCGAATTGGCCTAGGGAGGCATAGATGGTCACCGAGACAACTAAAGGCAAGTACAACGTAATCGGCACTCGCCCGATTCGGCACGACGGCTACGACAAGGTCACCGGCCGGGCGATCTACGGCGCTGATGTCAAACTTCCGGGCCTGTTGCAGGGAGCGGTGCTCAGAAGCCCGCACGCCCACGCCCGGATCAAGTCAATCGACACGTCCGCCGCAAAGGCGATGGCCGGCGTCCACGCCGTGATTACGCATGCCGACTTCCCGGCCGCGGAGGCAAAGCTGGTAGACCTTGGTGAAGGGGCCGTCAACTTCCACTACGCCTCCAACAACGTTATGGCGGCGGAGAAGGTTCTTTACAAAGGGCACCCCGTTGCCGCCGTAGCCGCCGTGGACAAGAACACGGCGCTAGAGGCTGCCGCGGCCATTAAGGTCGAATACGAAGTCCTCACGCCTGTCACCAGGGTTTTGGACGCCATGAAGCCCGGGGCGCCGATCGTGCTTGAGGACCTGGAAGGCCAGGACCTCGGCGAGAAGATCGTCGGCCCGACCAACCAGGCGAACCACTTCCGCCACGAGTTCGGAGATGTCGACAAGGGATTCGCAGAGGCGGATGTCATCGTCGAGCATGATTTCGACACGGCAATGGTCCACCAGGGTTACATCGAGCCCCACAACGCCACCGCTACGTGGGACGAAGAGGGCCGGATTACGGTCTGGACCAGCACGCAGGGCGCGTTCGCCGCTCGCCGTCAGGTCGCCGGAATACTTCGTACTTCGGACTCGAACGTCAAGGTCATTCCGCTCGAGATCGGCGGCGGTTTCGGAGGCAAGATCCCGACCTACCTGGAGCCGCTCGCTGCGATCCTCTCGCGGGAGACTGGCCGTCCGGTGAAGCTGCTTATGGAGCGGTCGTCCGTTTTCGAGGCGTCCGGTCCGACCCCCGGTTCGTGGATGAACGTGAAGGTCGGCGTGAAGAAAGACGGCACGATTACCGCCGCCACGGCCGATCTTCGTTTCGACGCCGGCGCGTACCCGGGTTCTCCGGTGGGCGCCGCCGCGATGTGCGTCTTCTCGGCGTACGACATCCCGAACACCCGGATCGACGGCTACGACATCGTCGTCAACAAGCCGAAGACCGCCGCTTACCGGGCTCCGGGCGCTACGCACGCCGCGTTCGCCATGGAGTCTGTCGTGGACGAGATTTGCGAGAAGATCGGGATGGACCCGCTCGAGTTCCGTATCAAGAACGGGGCGAAAGAGGGCACCCGCAGGGCTGACGGCCCAATCCACCCGAGAATCGGGGCGATCGAGACGCACCAGGCTGCGATGGCCTCAGACCACTGGCAGTCGAAGCTCGAGAAAAATGGCCCCGACGGCAAGCTACGCGGCCGGGGCGTCGCCACCGGATACTGGTTCAACATTGGCCTGAAGTCTGCCGTTACGATCTCCGTCAACGAGGACGGAACCGTTGCGCTCACCGAGGGTTCGACCGACATCGGCGGCTCGCGTGCGTCCATCGCAATGCAGGCGGCCGAGGTGCTCGGTATCCCGGTTGAGAGCGTGCGCCCGCACGTCGCTGACACCGAGAGCATCGGCTACACCGACGTTACCGGCGGCAGCCGAACAACCTACGCCACCGGATACGCCGCTCACGACGCAGCGCAGGACGTCGTCTCGCAACTGCGGGAACGTGCGGCCAAGCTCTGGGACGTGGACCCCGAGGAGATCGAGTTCGCCAACGGCTCTTACCAGTCGAAGTCGGACCCGGAACTGCGGCTCACGCACAAAGAACTGGCAAGCAGACTCGGCTCGACCGGCGGTCCGGTTGTGGGAAGCGCATCGGTCGACCCCGAAGGGGCTGGCGGCGCCTACTCGACCCAGATCGCCGACGTCGAGATCGACCCGGAAACCGGCAAGACGGACGTGATCCGGTTCACCATCGTCCAGGACGTTGGCACCGCGATCCACCCGTCATACGTCGAAGGCCAGATGCAGGGCGCGGTCGCTCAGGGCATCGGCTGGGCGTTGAACGAAGAGTACTTCTTTAACGACGACGGCGCGATGGTCAACTCAAGCTTCCTGGACTACAGGATGCCGACGTCGCTCGATCTCCCCGAGATCGAGACGATAATCGTCGAAGTACCGAACCCGGGCCACCCCTTCGGAGTCCGCGGCGTCGGTGAAGTGCCGATAGTTCCCCCCGTGGCAACGATCGCGAACGCCATCCACGACGCTCTGGGTATCCGGCTTCGCGAGACGCCGATGAACCCGGGTCGCATCCGGGCGGCGCTCGACGAAAAAGGCTAACGCCGGAAAAGATCGCTAATAGGTGAAGGGGCGTCCTGTTAAGTCTGGACGCCCCTTCGCTTTTCATCGGCTATGATCGGGCAAAGACCGCTGAGAGCACCGAGGTGGGCGTCCACGGGTGTCTGCGACGTCGCCTCAAGCGGCGCGAAAGACGATTTGCCAGAAAGGTGAACCTGAATGGCCCGCGTATTCATCCCACAACCGATGCGAAAACTAACCGACGGCAAGATCGACGTGCAGATCCCGGGCAAGAATTTGCGCGAGGTGATCGACAACCTGGAGAAAGCGTTCCCCGGCGCAGCGGACTACATCCTGAAAGACGGGGAGTTAAAGCCCGGACTGGCGGCGATCGTCGGCGAACAGGCGACCCGCCAGGGGATGCTCCACAAGATCGACGACGACGCGACCGAGGTGCACTTCTTGCCGGCCATCGCCGGGGGGTAGCCGACACTATCGAGCGTCGGGTCACTTCATAGACCCGACTCCGCCCACGTGGGCGGATCTCAATCCTGCCGCCGGTCTTTCCGTCCTCATAGGGCGGGCCGGTTGCCATGACCCTGCCGCCTCGGCACGAAAGCACCACCATGATTGAAGAAAAATCCCTGACGGACGCCGACTCGCTTGAAGGTGTTCGCAAGTTTGATGATGGTCCCGTCCTGAGCGCGGAATGCAAAGCCGTGGTCGCTGACGCGATCAGTACCATCCTTCAGGCGGTCGGTGAGGACATCTCGAGGGACGGCATCGCCAGCACACCGTCGCGCGTGGCCCGCATGTACGACGAGCTTCTTTCCGGTTACACCACTGACCCGGTTGAGCTTCTTAACAACGCCCTCTTCGAGGTCGAGTACGACGAGATGGTTGTCGTCAAAGACATCGACTTCTACAGCATGTGCGAGCACCACATGCTGCCGTTCTACGGGAGGGCGTCCGTCGGGTACCTGCCTGAGGAAAAGGTCATCGGCCTTTCCAAGATCCCGCGACTGGTCGATATGTTCGCCCGCCGTCTTCAGGTCCAGGAGCGGATGACGCAGCAGATCGCCAACTTCCTTCAGGATCTCATCAAGCCACGCGGCGTCGCCGTGGTCGTCGAGGCGACCCACCTTTGCGCCGCGATGCGCGGCGTCAAGAAGCACCACACCCGGATGGTCACGAGCGCCATGCTTGGAGATTTCAGGAGTAACCCGTCCACGCGCGACGAGTTCATGATGCACCTCCGTCACGGTTCTGATCCGCTGCTTTAGTGGGGCGCCGGCGTCCTGTTAGGTCGTATTCGCATGGATCTTCCCAGATGGAGTTAAAAGGCAAAGTTGTCCTCGTGACCGGCGCAGGGGTGCGCGTCGGCAAGGTCATCGCAAGCAGGCTTGCGGACGCAGACGCCCGGATTGCTGTCCACTACCGGAGTTCAGCCGAAGAGGCGCGCCGGTTTGTCGACGAGATCAACGACGGAGGCGGCGAAGCGGACCTGTTTCGCGCTGATCTCGCGGACCGCAGACAGGTAGCGGCGCTCGTCCCGGCGGTGGTCGAGCGATTCGGCGGTCTGGACGTCCTGGTCAACAACGCGTCCGTGTTCCGGGACCGCTGGCTCAGCGACACAACCGACGAAGACTGGGACGAGAATCTTGCGGTAAACCTGACGGCGCCTTTCGTTCTTGCGCGCGCTATGTCGGAGCGTCTCGGCGGCCGGCCCGGCAAGATCATCAACCTGACGGACTGGAAGACGACCCGGCCGAAGCGATTCGCCTACGGGGTGAGCAAAGCGGCGCTGGGCGGGCTGACACGTTCACTTGCGGCCGCGCTGGCGCCGGGGATACAGGTCAACGAGGTTGCGCTCGGTGCGATATTGCTACCGGTCACGGCCGAGCCGGACGAGGACGAGGCGCTCGCAGCGAAACTCGCGTCAAGAACGCCTCTGGGCCGCCTCGGAACGCCCGAGGAGGTCGCGCATATGATCATGACCCTTATCGAAAACGACTACATAACAGGCGAGACGATATACGTGGACGGCGGCCAGAGGCTATCCGGCACATGACAGGGCGCAGATTCCGATGACACACGGATCTAATAGGCGGGTCGCACTGATCACCGGCGCGGCGGGCGGCCTCGGATCGGCCGTAGTACCAGTTTTCAAGTCAGCCGGGTACGACGTTGTGGGATGTGATGCCGCCCATCCAGACGAAAAGATGCGTTTCGACGTGACCGACCGTGTCGCTGTCGAGGCGGGCCTCGATGGGATTCTTGCGGACCGCGGCCACATCGACGTTCTCGTGAATCTCGTCGGCGCGTGGCGTCCCCAGTCGCCGGTTTCCGAGATCAGCGACGAGGATTGGGACGGTCTGTTCGACGTCAATTTCAAGTCGGTACTCGTGATGTCACGCGCCGTGCTGCCCCATATGATCCAACGCGGCGCCGGGAGGATCATCAACGTCGGCGCCAAACAGGGTCAACACGGCGTGGCGGGGAATGGTCCCTACTCGGTGGCGAAGGCGGGCGTGCTGGCGCTTACCGAGGTCATGGCGGACGAGGTGCGCGACTCCGGGATTACCGTGAACGCAGTGATACCCTCGATTATCGACACACCGGGCAACCGCGCCGGAATGCCTGACGCCGATTTCGGCGCGTGGGTTCCACCGGACCAACTTGCGGCGATCATGGTGTTCCTCGCCAGCGAAGAGGCGGCGAGTATCTCAGGCGACAGGATCCAGGTGTTCAACCGCGCATGACAACAGATCGCATCCACATCAGCGGGCTCCGGGTCCAGTGCATCATCGGCATCAACGACTGGGAACGGGTGACGAAGCAGGAAGTGCTGATAGACATCGCACTGCACGCCGACCTCACGAGGCCGGGCGAGTCCGACGACATCAAAGACACCGTCAACTACCGCGACATCAGCAAAGAGGTCCAGGCGCACGTAAAAGCCTCGTCCTACGGATTGATCGAGGCGATGGCGCGTAACATCGCTACAATCTGCCTCAAGCCGGACGGTGTCCTACGGGTCGACGTGAGCGTGCAAAAGCCGGGCGCTCTTCGCGAGGCGGACTCGGTAGGCGTCGAGATTAGCCGGGAGAAGTGACCGAACGCTGCGCTCAGCCGCTCTGAACGCCCGGCCCCGGAGGGTCCGCCCTCGACAATTCTGACGCTCAATCTTGAGACTTACCGGCGAGACATCCTCCTCTCCCATTTCAGGAGAGGATTGAGAGTCTGTCGCCTGTCCTGAGCCCGTCGCCCGTCTTGAGCCTGTCAAAGAATGAGGGGGGTCCGCCGGCAAAGGCGGACCCTGCTTAGCCGCGGACTCCCCCGACGCGCTGGACGCGGCGGATCACACTGCATATTGGCGATCGGAAGATTAAATAGGAGCCGAAAATGAAGGTCACCAGCATCAAGCCGTTCATCTGCGACGGGGGCTTCCGGCCGTGGACCTTCGTCAAGATCGAGACCGACGAAGGGCTGGTCGGCTGGGGTGACTGCACAGACTGGGGCGCTGCGCCCGCGGTCGCTGCGGCCGTCGAGTTGTACGGGCAGTTTGTGATCGGGCGTGATCCGCATGAGGTCGAGTCGATCTGGTGGGACCTTTACGACCGCAACATCCGTCACTACGGAGGCATCGCGTTCAAGGCGATGTCCGGCATCGACTCGGCGCTCTGGGACATAAAGGGCAAGGCGCTCGGCGTCCCGGTCTGGCAACTGCTCGGCGGGAAAATACGCGACGAGTTGCCGCTCTACTGGTCCCACTGTGGTTCGACACGCGCCCAGCACGCGGAAAAGCTCGGCGTGCCGTCCGTCACCACGACCGACGATATCCGGCGCCTTTCTGAAGAGGTGCTGGAGGGCGGTTATGCGGCCATCAAGACCAACATGTTTCCGCTGTCGGATCGCCCGGACGCCGTCCCGGAGCGGCCAACGAACGGCGAGGTGTCGCCGTCGACGCTTCGGAACATCGAGGCCGTGGTCGGTACGTTCAGGGAGGCGCTTGGTCCCGACACGGGGATCGCTATCGACGTAGGGCTGAGCTTCAAGCTCGGCGCCGCCGTCAAGATCGCGCGTGCGCTTGAGCCGTTCGACATGATGTGGCTGGAGACCGAAACCTACGACGCCGACGTACTGCGGATCATCCGTGATTCAACGACAACGCCCATCTGTACCGGCGAGAGCCTTTTCGGCACGTACGGTTACCGGCCATTCCTGGAGCGTCACGCGATGGACGTGATGATGCCGGACTTCGCGTGGAACGGCGTCACGATGGGCAAGAAGGTGTGCGACCTCGCCCATGCCTACGACACGTTGATCGCCCCGCACAACTGTCATAGCCCGATCAACACACTCGTTGGCGCAAACGTCGCCGCCACCGTCCCCAACTTCAAGATCCTTGAGTTTGATGTCGACGACGCGCCATGGCGGGACGACATCATGACGCACCCGCTGGAGATCGAGAACGGCGTACTAAAGCTGCCGGACCGCCCGGGGTTGGGCTCGGACCTGATCGAGTCAGAGCTGGCGAAGCACCCGTACATCTGGCACGAAGGCGCGCGTTGAGATCGTGAACCTTGGCCCTTACCCGCTCTGAGCCCCCGGTCCCGGCGGGTCTGTCTCTCCCGGGCCTCGCAGCCCCGGCATCGCCCAGGCTGCGTCCGGGTCCACGGCTTCGATCTGGATCACCCGTCCGATTCGGGCCTGTAACCGGTCGTATTCGTCTCGGACATCTTCCCGGGGATGCTTCCAGTCGTACAGGTAGCGGACAGACAAGACCTTTACCTGCACCATCTCTTTTGTGCAGGTAAAGCAGGGCCTTAGCGTCGTATACACGTCCGTGCCCTCGACCGGGATGCCGAAACGCGCCGCCGTCAGGATGGCGTTCTGCTCGGCGTGAACGCAGACGCACAGGTCGTACGCCTCGCCCGACGCGTAGCGGCTGCCTCGGTTTGCGCAGCGCTCGCAGCCGCCCTCTTCGCAGTTTGGGCCGCCCTCGGCCGTCCCGTTGTAGCCGGTCGACACGATGCGATCGTCCCGGACGATAACGGCGCCGACTTTGCTGCCACGGCAGTTGGCGCGTGCCCGTACCGCAAGCGCGATGCCCATGTAGTACTGGTCGCGGTCGGGTCGGACTCGAGGTTTGTCGGATGAGATAACGGGGTGTCTCGGAACTCTCTCGACTCGGGTGTATGGCGTAGCGAACAGGCTGCTATTCTAGCTTCATTCCGCACGTATACCGCCTCGAGCAAGCCCGGTATGGGAGCGCCATGCGCGACCGGGACAGGAAATCCAATGACCGGCACCACTTCACGCCCCACATTGCCCGACTCTCGTGGCCGCTTCGGCGACTACGGTGGGCGTTTCGTTCCAGAGACCCTTATGGCCGCGCTCGAAGAGCTGGAACGCGAGTACGCGTCTGCGCGCTCGGACCCGGCGTTTCGCGAAGAGCTTGACGGACTTCTGTCCGATTACGTTGGCAGGCCGTCGCCCCTGTACTTCGCCTCCAACCTGACACGAGAGCTGGGCGGAGCCCGAATCTACATCAAGCGTGAAGACCTGATCCATACGGGCGCGCACAAGATCAACAACGCCGTCGGACAGGCGCTCCTCGCCCGCCGACTTGGAAAAAAGCGGATCATCGCCGAGACCGGAGCCGGCCAACACGGCGTCGCCACGGCCACGGTGTGCGCCATGTTCGGGTTGGAGTGCGTCGTTTACATGGGCGAAGAGGACATCGCCAGACAGGCGCCAAACGTCCAGCGTATGGAGCTTCTCGGTGCGTCGGTCAGGACCGTGACATCGGGCAGCCGCACGCTGAAGGACGCCATCAACGAGACGATCCGTGACTGGGTCACGAACATCGAGACTACTCACTACATCATCGGCAGCGTCGTCGGCCCACACCCGTACCCGATGATCGTCCGGGACTTCCAGTCCGTGATCGGCCGGGAGGCGCGGGCGCAGATGCTTGAATCGGCGGGCCGGCTTCCTGACTACGCCGTGGCGTGCGTCGGTGGTGGAAGCAACGCCATGGGGCTTTTTAGCGCGTTTGTCGACGACGACGAAGTGTCCCTGATCGGCGTCGAGGCCGCGGGCGAGGGCGTCCAGACCGGCAAGCATGCCGCGACGATGACGGCCGGCCGGCCCGGGGTCCTGCACGGCGCAATGTCGTACCTGCTCCAGGATGAGCACGGCCAGGTTCAGGAAGCGCACAGCATCTCGGCCGGGCTGGACTACCCCGGCGTGGGGCCGGAGCACAGTTACCTGAAGGACACCGAACGTGCGCAGTACGTGGCCATCACGGACGCGGAGGCGCTCGAGGGGTTCCAGTTGTTGAGCCGTAGCGAGGGGATCATCCCGGCGCTTGAACCTTCTCACGCGCTCGCTTATCTCTCAAAATTCGCCCCGACACTCGACACTGATTCGATCGTTCTCTTACTGTTGTCGGGGCGTGGGGACAAAGACCTGGACACCGTGATCGCCGCCCTGGGCAAGAGCGTTTGAAGCCCCACCGGGCGCGTTCGTCACATATGCCTCATCTCTCGCACTGAGAGTTCGTTGAATACGACGGGGCCGGATGCTAATCTCGACGCACAATACGCGTCGAAATTCGTCGCGGCCCCACTTATCGGGTGACGGCGGTCTCTCGCTACCTGACGTAAAGGTTCGCTCTTTGCCTGAAGGTTTCGCCGACAACTGGACGGTAATCGCCATCGCCGGAGCGGTGGGACTGATTGCCATCGGCGGTCTTTTCCTCGTCTCGCACGTCCTCGCTCCCTCAAGGCGCAGTGGGCGTGGCCGTATCCCGTACGAGTGCGGAATTGAAGCCACGCCGTTCTCATGGTCCCGGACAAATATCCGCTACTACGTTTTTGGCCTCGCATTCCTGATTTTCGACGTCGAAGCGGTTTTCCTGTTCCCGTGGGCGGTGACTTTCCTGAAGGCGAGTGAGGCCGTCTTCTACGAGATGATCATCTTCCTCGGCATCCTGATGTTCGGACTCACGTACGCCTGGCGTAAGGGAGCCCTTAGTTGGAAATAGAAGTCGGCCGGGGCAACACGCCTGCGCAGAGCCCGTTCCAACGCTCGGGCGTTCCCGGAGTGATAACGGCGCAATCCGATCAGTTGCTGGCGATGGCCCGCAGGTCCTCCCTGTGGCCCCTCACGTTCGGTCTGGCGTGCTGTGCGATCGAGATGATCTCGACCTACATGTCGCACCACGACGTTGACCGATTCGGCATAGTCACCTGGCCATCCCCGCGCCAGTCTGATGTGATGATCGTCGCCGGAACCGTCGTGAAGAAGATGGCGGAGCCGATCAAGCTCCTGTACGAGCAGATGCCGGACCCGAAATGGGTGATCGCTATGGGCAGTTGCGCCACAAACGGCGGTCCCTATTACCGCTCATACTCCGTGGTGATGGGCGTGGACCATCTGATTCCGGTGGACATCTACGTTCCCGGGTGCCCGCCCCGTCCGGAGGCGTTGATGGACGGGTTTTTGAAGCTACAGGAAAAGATCCAAACGGACGCCCGGGAAGGCAAGGTCGGTTGACCCAGACCGATCCTCCGTCGAGTGAAAACTTTCCGCCCGGCGAAAGCGATGACGGGGCGGCGGCGCGTGCGCCGCGTCACGAGCCGGAGACGCCGCAAGCCGCGGTCGCCCTTTCTCACGAGGGCGAAGCGCTGGCGCTGGCGCTCCCCGATGCGCTCGCTATTTACGGCGTCGACGTAGGAGCGGCGATAGACGAGGTTGTCTGCCGTGTACCGGTGGACCACGTTGTGGAGGTCTGTCGTCAACTAAAAGACGAGCCCGGGTTTGCGTTCGACTACCTTCGGCTGCTGACCGTCGTCGACTACGTCGAGCAAGATGGTGAGTTCGAGGTCGTGTATCACCTGTATTCGCTCGGAAATCACCACAAGATGATGCTGAAGGCGCGCACGCCGGAAGGCCGGCCATCTGTGCCTTCCGTGACCGGAGTCTGGCGTGGGGCTGACTGGTACGAGAGGGAGATGCACGACCTGTTCGGGGTGGACTTTCCGGGACACCCGAATCTGGTCCCGCTGGTGCTTCCGGACGATTTCGAGGGCTATCCCGGCCGCAAGAGTTACCCGTTGAACGACTATGAAGAGTGGTAATCCTTTGAACGGTTTTGGGAACGTTTCCGGGGCTCGCGGCCTCACGGCATTGTCCGGCTCCGAGTCGCCGCCATCGCCCGGCTCCGAGCCGGGGACCGTCGACATGATGGTCAACATGGGGCCACAACACCCGGCCACCCACGGCGTATTCCGCATGGAGCTCCGTGTTGACGGCGAGCGAGTGCTGGACCTTGTACCGCACATCGGATACCTGCATCGCGGCTCGGAGAAGCTGTGCGAGCACGAGCTCTACAGCCAGATCATCACGCTGTTCGATCGCCTCGACTATGTATCGAACTTCAACAATGAGCTTGTGCTCGTGACGGCCGTCGAAAAGCTGATGAGCGTCGAACCTCCGCCGCGTGCTGAGCTGATCCGCATCATCATGTGCGAGTTCAACCGCATCGCCAGCCACCTGCTCTTCTACGGCACGTTCGCCATCGATATGGGCGCCATGACGCCGGTGCTCTACAACTTCAGAGACCGGGAGAAGGTGCAGGCCCTTTTCGAGTCCGTGAGCGGCGCCCGGATGATGCACAACTACTTCCGGGTCGGCGGCGTCAAACAGGATGTGGATGCCGACTTCGCAGCGCGCGCCCTGACACTTTGCGACGATCTGGAGCGCGGGGTCGACGACTCGGATCGGCTGCTGTCCGAGAACGCGATATTTATTGAACGTACCTCCGGAATCGGCGTAATCTCTGGGGAAGCCGCCCTGGACTGGGGCCTTTCCGGCCCCGTCTTGCGCGCCTCAGGGGTTCCTTACGACGTGCGCGTGGAGGAGCCGTATTCACGATACGCGGAGTTGGACTTTGGAGTCCCCGTCGGGAGCGCGGGGGACTGCTGGGACCGGTTTTACGTACGCATCCTTGAGGCTCGGGAGTCGATCGGAATCATTCGCCAGGCGATCGCGCTCATGGAGCCAGGCGAGACGATGGCGCGGGTACGGCAGATCGCACGGCCCCCGGCGGGCGAGGTGTACGCGCACTGCGAGAACCCGCGCGGCGATCTCGGCGTGTACATCGTGAGCGACGGCGGAGAACGACCGTACCGGCTGAAGGTGAGGCCGCCGTCGTTCTGCAACCTCCAGGCTCTTCGCGACCTGACCGTAGGCCACTACATCGCGGACGCGGTCGTGATTCTCGGGACACTCGACATCGTCCTCGGCGAGGTGGACCGGTGAGCGCCGTCGACGTGTTGATCGCATTCGCCGGCCTGCTCGGCCTGTTCACGGGACTTGCGGTCGCCGTGCTTTCACTCACCTGGATGGAGCGGAAAACACTGGCCAGGATTCAGCAGCGCGCCGGGCCTTCCGTCGTCGGGCCGCACGGCCTTCTGCAGCCGGTCGCAGACGCCATGAAACTTGCGACGAAAGAAGACATCATCCCGGCGTACGCCGACCAGCTGCTTTTCTGGGCGGCGCCGCTCTTCGTGGTCGTCCCGGCGTTCCTGATCTGGGTCGCTATTCCGTTTGGCGACGGCCTATCAGTGCGGGTGTTGGACCTTGGACTGCTGTACCTGGTGGCGATCAGCGGGATAGGCGTCGTGGGCCTTCTGATGGGCGGTTGGGCCTCCTCAAGCCGCTACTCCATGCTCGGCGGGTTACGGGCCGCCGCCCAGCTCGTCAGCTACGAAATACCGCTAGTGGTTGTGATCCTGTCGATCGCGGTCCTCGTCCAGTCGCTCTCACTCGACGCCGTGATCGGTGGCAACACGATCACGGTCGGCGAGAACACCCGCGAACTCCAGGGCCAGGGATCGATCCCGTTCGCTTTCGTGATGCCGCTCGGCTTCGTCATCTTTTTCATCGCCGGGCTTGCCGAATTAGGCCGGACGCCGTTCGACATCCACCACGCAGAGTCCGAGGTCGTGGGCGGCCCATTCGTCGAGTACAGCGGCGCGCACTGGGCGGTATTTTTCCTGGGCGAGTATCTGAATACCTTCGTGATAAGCGCCCTGATAGTGATCCTGTTCTTCGGCGGCTGGAGTTGGCCTTCACCGCCTGAATCGGTCTTCGGGACCGGCCTGTCGGACGCCACGACGAACCTGCTCGGTGGCGCGTGGTTTCTGTTCAAGACCTACATCGTGGTCGCCGTCATTTTCTGGATACGGGGTACCTACCCGCGGTTGCGAATCGACCAACTGATGTCCTTCGCATGGCAGGTCCTGGTCCCACTCTCGTTTGCCAATCTGGTGTTGATAGCGGCCGTGCTTTTCTACGACTGGCCGCTCTGGGTGATGACCCTGCTGTCGCTGCCGATCCTTTTTGGCGCAGCCTTCGGCGTCCAACGTCGGCGCGGCGTGCGCGGCCGCCCGCGGACCGTGCGTGTACTTCGTAAATCAGCCGGCGAGATCGGCCGGCCTGTGTTTTCCGGCGGAAAACCGGGTCCGGGCGGCGTCATCACAACCCCATCGCAGGCCGGTGACTGACCGATGCTGAACACGTTAAAGGGACTCGGCGTCACCCTGCGCGGAGCGCTCCGCCCAAAGGTGACGGCGGAGTATCCGAAGGAGCATCTTCCCCTGGACGAGCGTTTCATGGGCTTCCCGGCGCTCACCTGGGACAGCGCGCGAGTGGAGCCGTTCTGCACGGGTTGCATGGTGTGCGTCCGCTACTGCCCCACGCAGTGCATGACCGCTCAGATGACCGACAACCCGAAATTCACCGAGGGCGTCAGTCACCGGAAGAAGATCATCGAGTCGTTCGAGATCAACCTGGGTCGGTGCATCCTGTGCGGTATCTGCGTCGACGTGTGCAACTTTGACGCGATCGAGATGAGCCACGAGCACGAACGCAGTGAGCGGCTCAGGAACGCAAACCGGGTCGATCTGCCGACACTGCTTGAGATGGGCAAGACGTACCAGGCCAAGGTCGGCTGGAAGCAGGCGAAGTCGAACGCACCGTCTCCGAACGAGCGCGAGACCGCCAAAGCGGCGGCCAAAAGCGCCAAAGCGTTGGCCGGGGACGGGCCAGAATCCGGCGACCAGACTGGCGCTGTTGACGGGGGAGACCAGGTGTGACGGCGCAACTCGTCGTGTTCTATCTCCTGGCCGGCGTCACGGTCCTGAGCTCGCTTGGCGTCGTGCTATCTCGCAACGTCGTACATGCGGCTTTCATGCTGCTCCTCGTGCTCCTGTCCGTGGCTGGAATCTTCCTGGTCGCGGTCGCGGAGTTCCTGGCCCTGGCCCAGATATTGATCTACGGGGGGGCCGTCACCGTCGTGGTCCTCTTCGCCATCATGCTGACCCGCAACGACGACCAGCCCCGGGCCGACCACAGCCAGAGACCGCTGGCCCTGCTCGCGGCGGCTGGCACGTTCGGTCTGCTCGTCGTTGCGTTCGTTGCGAGCGATATCGCGACGCTGGACGAGACCACGGACGCGGGTTCCGGTGGCGAGAGCGCGTTCGAGGCGCTGGGAACCGGGCTATTCACGGACTGGGCGATACCGTTTGAACTGGCGTCGCTAGTCCTGTTAGTCGCCCTGATAGGGGCGATCATGCTGGCCCGTAGCGCAGAGGACGGCGAGTAGTCAGCGATGCTCGAACTCGTCCACTTCCAGATACTGAGCGCCGCCATATTCAGCATCGGCATTTTCGGCGTCCTGGTCCGTCGCAGCGCAGTCATGGTCTTGATCTCGATAGAACTGATGCTCAACGCGGTCAACGTCAACCTCGTTGGCCTCGCTGCATTCGTAGACCGGCCCGCGGACGAGCGCGTGTTTGGCCAGATCCTCGTCGTGTTCATTATCACGATCGCCGCTGCGGAGATCGGCCTCGCGCTTGCGATCGTGCTTCGTGTC
Source organism: Chloroflexota bacterium (assembly GCA_027623795.1). Lineage (GTDB taxonomy): Bacteria > Chloroflexota > Dehalococcoidia > Lucifugimonadales > Lucifugimonadaceae. Next base: position 13,745 of record JAQBUX010000008.1, on the reverse strand, counting down.
TTCCGCAATCGTGGCTCCGCGAACGTTGACGATCTCAACCTGATGAAATGGTAGCCGTGCGTTCAGGACGCCACGCCTGTAGAGGCGTCGCGCGACAACACAGAGGACGGCGTTAGGTGGGCACTGACGCCGCTTTCCTCGCGCCCGCCATCCCGGCGATCGCGTTCGCTTTGATCCTGATCACGGGCAGACGGTTGCCCGGGATCGCCCCGTACCTGTCGATCGCCGCCATCCTGGCGTCCTTCGCGGTGTGGGCTTTCGTGATGCTGGCTTTTCTCGACGACGGCGTCGGCGCCAGCTCGATCGACTGGTTCTCCGTCGGGCGTTTCGAGTTCACCTGGGGCACGACGGTCGACGAGATATCGATCGTGATGCTGGGCCTCGTCTCGTTCGTAGCCCTTGGTATCCAGATCTACTCGCTCGAGTACCTCCACGATGAACCCCGACTCTGGTGGTATTTCGCCGTCCAGTCGCTGTTCGCTGCGGCGATGATGACGCTGGTCCTCGCGGACAACCTGTTGTTGTTGTACCTGGGATGGGAGCTCGTCGGGTTGGGCTCCTACCTGCTCATCGGCTTCTGGTGGGAGCGCCGTCCGGCGGCTGAGGCGGCGAAAAAAGCCTTCGTCACGACGCGCATCGGCGATGTCGCGCTGCTCATAGGGTTCGCGCTGCTTTTCCGCGCGGCCGGGACGTTCGACATATCTACGATCACAAGTCTTGCGGGCTCGGGGCTGATCGACGATACCGAACTCACATGGGCGATGATCCTGATCTTCGCCGGCGCAGCGGGCAAGTCAGCTCAGGTGCCGTTGCATGTGTGGTTGCCGGATGCCATGGAGGGCCCGACCCCGGTCAGCGCGCTGATCCACGCCGCGACGATGGTGGTCGCCGGTGTTTACCTGATAACGCGTCTGTTCCCGATCTACGAGTTGGTCCCGGAAGCGCTGGACCTCATCGCCGTGATCGGCCTGCTCACGGCACTTGTCGCGGGCGTCATCGCCCTTACGATGACGGACCTGAAGCGGATACTGGCGTACTCCACCGTCAGCCACCTCGGGTTCATGATGCTGGCCCTCGGGGCGGGCGCGCCGGGCGTGGCCATATTCCACCTGCTCGCCCACGCCTTTGCCAAGGCGAGCCTCTTCCTTGCGGCGGGCAACATCAGCCACGGCAGCGGCCAGACTGACATCCGGCAGATGGGCGGACTGTGGCGGCGGATGCCGTTCACCACTGCCACATTCTGGGTGGGCGCGCTTTCGCTTGCCGGACTTCCGTTGTTGTCAGGCTTCTTCTCCAAGGACGAGATTTTGCTCAACGTCCACGATGGCCGGCTTAACGACGGGTTTCTCGTCGTCACGTTCGTGGCCGTGGCGTTCAGCGTGCTGTACACAGGGCGGATGCTGTACCGCGTGTTTCTTGGAAGACTGCTACCGGAGAACGAACACGCCCACGAGCCGGGCGTCCGCATGTGGGCGCCAATCGGCGTGTTTTCTGTTCTTGCGGCGGGGCTAGGACTGCTCGCCTTTGAGTGGGGCGAAGACTACGCCGGGTTTGTCTCTTACGTGTCCGGGTCTGAGGAGGGATTCCACATCAACGTCGGGATCACTGCTGCGTCAGTGGTGACCGTGACAGCCGGGCTTTACGTCACATGGCTCGTGTACGTGCAGCGGCGACTGTCGGCGACCGCCATCCGGCGGCGGCTCGGTTTCCTGGCGACCGTGGCGGAGCGCAAGTTCTACTTTGATGAGGTTTACCAGTGGGCGATCGACAACGCGATGCTTCCCCTGTCCCGACTTACCGCATGGCTTGACCGGGCGCTCGTGAACGACATCGGGGTGGACGGTCCGGGCAAGACGACACGCTGGAGTGGCGGCGTTCTCAGGTATCTGCAAACGGGCATGGTCTACAACTACGCTCTTGGGATGGTGATCGGCGCGCTGGTCTTGGCCGTCCTGTGGTGGTCTCTGTAGCCATGGATGGATTCGACGGCCGCGTACTGAGCTTGCTGGTGGTGCTGCCCTTTGCGGCCGCCGTCGCGCTCATTCTGTGGCCGGGCGACGAGATTCGCCCCATGAAGTGGTTCGCCGCCGGTGTGGCGCTTGCTACAACGGGGCTGGTCGTCTGGGTGCTGTTGCGCTTTGACTACACAGACGGCGCTCAGTACCAGTTCATCAGCGAGACGGGCTGGCTCGATCAGCTCGGCATCGGGTACGACCTCGGCGTCGATGGAATCGCTGTCGCGATGCTGGCGCTGACTGGCATTGCGTTCCCGGCGGCCATCTTGATCGGCTGGAACGTCGACGCACGCAGCAAGGACTACCTGGTCCTGCTCAATCTGCTCGTTGGCGGCGTATACGGAACCTTTGCATCGCTCGACCTGTTCTTCCTGTTCTTCTTCTACGAGATCGCGGTGCTTCCGATGTACCTGCTGATCGCCTACTGGGGATCCAGCACGAGCTTCCGGGACTTTTCGCGGCTCAAGGAGTACAGCGCAATGAAGCTGGTGCTATTCCTGGTCGCGGGAAGCGTGCTGATCTGGATAGCGATCGTCGCGATGTTCGTCGAGTCCGGCCTCAACACCTTCAGCCTGATCGAGCTGCAAACGGTCGGGTTTGACGAGTCGTTCCAGGACTGGACCTTCCCGTTGCTCATGATCGGATTCGGACTGCTCGGCGGGTTGTGGCCGCTTCACACCTGGTCACCGGACGGTCATGTCTCTGCGCCGACCTCAGTGAGCATGCTCCACGCCGGTGTGCTGATGAAACTCGGCGCGTTCGGGATCATCAGGGTCGGCATCCAGACCATGCCCGAGGGCGCCGAGGCATGGGCGCCCCTGTTGCTGGGACTTGGAGCGGTCAACGTCATTTACGGCTCGATCGCAGCGATGGCGCAAACAGACCTCAAGTACGTTATCGGCTACTCCAGCGTGAGCCACATGGGCTACGTATTCCTGGGACTCGCCACATTGCAGACGCTCGGGGTCACCGGCGCCGTCCTGCAGATGTTCTCCCACGGCGTCATGACCGCCCTTATGTTCACACTCGCCGGGGCGATCTATCAGACATCTCACACGAGGGACATCGGGATCCTCAGCGGCCTTGCAAAGGCCATGCCGGTGGGCGCGTTCTTCTTCGCCGTCGCCGGTTTCGCGTCGCTGGGCCTGCCGGGATTTAGCGGGTTTGTGGCTGAACTGCTGGTATTCCTGGGGTTGTTCAAGACATATCCATGGATCGGCGCCCTCGCGGTCGTCGGGGCTGGCATTACGGCCGTCTACACGCTCCGGTTAATGGCGAAGGTTTACTTCGGAGAGACGGACCCGCGCTGGCGGGGCTTGCCCGATCTGCAACTCAACGAAAAACTGGTCGCAGGCACGTTGGCCCTGACGCTTCTCGTCGTCGGGTTGGCGCCGTTCTATCTCATAGACGTCATACGTGACGGCGTGCGGCATATCCCGGCGGTTGCCGGGTGAACGTCAACTTCGCGCTGTTGTCCCCCGAGTACGTCCTGGTCGGCGTCGCATTCGTCGTGCTGACGGTCGACTTCCTTCTTCCGCGTGAACACAGAATCCACCTGTCGTGGCTGGCGGCGGGTGGGCTGCTGGCGAGCGCCGTGGTCGCGCTCGTCTACCGTTGGGACACGTTCGAGACTCTGTACGACGGGCTGTTCATAGCGGACGACTTCGGCCTCTTCTTCTTTGTCTTCCTCACGATATTGACGGCGGTGGTCGTCCTCATCTCCCACGACTACGTCCGGCAACATGTGAGCCAGCCCGGCGAGTTCTACGCCCTGCTCGTTTTCGCCGCGGTCGGCATGGTCGGGATGGCGCAGGCGGGTGAGCTGCTGACCGCCTACGTCTCGCTCGAACTGCTTAGCTTCAGCCTCTATGTGCTGGTGGCTTACCGTCGTGATGATGCGCTTGGCAACGAAGCGGGCGTCAAGTACATCATCCTCGGGGCGTTCTCCTCGGCCATCTTGCTGTACGGGATAAGCATGGTCTGGGGCGCCACAGGGACGACCTACTACGGCGGCATTGCGGAGCACCTGGCCGCCAACGAAGGGGATCTCGATCCGACGTTAATTCTCGGTCTGGCGCTGATTCTGGCCGGCCTGGGCTTCAAAGTTGCCGCCGCGCCGTTCCACATGTGGGCGCCGGACGCCTACCAGGGCGCGCCGACCCCGGTTACGGCGTTTCTTGCGGTCGCCTCGAAGGCAGCCGCATTCGCCCTGATATTGCGACTGTTCACGCAGGGGTTGATGCCGGCGTTGGAAGAGTGGCAGGTACTGGTCGCCGTGCTGGCGGCCGCGACGATGATCATCGGCAACCTGGTCGCCATAGTTCAGAGCAACATCAAACGGCTGCTTGCCTACTCCAGCGTCGGTCAAGTCGGATTCTTGCTCGTCGGAATCGCTGCGCTCGGGGAGGTCGATGGCGGAGTCGTGATCCCGAACGGTCTCGCCTCCGAGGCCGTAATCCTCCACCTGGTCGGGTACGCCTTCGCCAATCTGGCCGCATTTACGACGGTCATCGCTGTAGACAACCACATCGGGACCGACGAGCTTTCGGGCTACAGGGGCCTTGCGCAGCGTTCTCCTTTCCTTGCGTTGGTAATGACGGTGGCGCTCTTCTCTCTCGCCGGGTTGCCGTTCTTCGTCGGCTTCCTGACCAAGTTCTATCTGTTCACGGCGGCCACAGAAGCCGGGTTGCTATGGCTTGCCGGTCTGGCGATGGCGGCCAGCGTGGTTTCGCTCTACTACTACCTGATGATCATTAAGCGGATGTTCATCGACGATGTCGACGAATCAGATCTGTTGCCCCTGCGTATCAATGTCCCGGGCCTTAGCTGGGTCTTGCTGGCGGCGTTGCTGATCGGCACTGTGGGTCTCGGGGTGTATCCGCAGCCATTGGCGGACGCCGTCGGGGCAGCTTCCGGGGCGATCCTGCCGGGCGCGTGACGGCGCCGTCCCCATATCATATGGTCGTCATGCGACGGGACCGCCAACTCACGATCGCCTCACGTGAAAAGCGCGATCGTTGTTATATCGAAGTCGGCGGCGCCGCTGGCGGGCGCGGCTTGCGGGGACGGTATTGTGTCTGCCCCGGGGACCCGTCGAATAAACAAGTGGGAGGCGACCGTTGTTCAAGAAAATCCTCATACCGCTGGACGGCTCGGACCAGTCCGAACGAATCGGCGGATGGGCCTGTGGGCTGGCGCGCGGACTGGGCGCCGAAATCGTCTTGTTCGGCGTGGTCGACCCGGATGAAGTCGATCTCCCAGCGGCGCGGCCGGATCGCGACAGGATTTCTCCTACAGGCGCAGGACAGGGACGCTACGATCAGCCCGGTGTGGCCTCGACGCGCGGGGCCGCTCCGGGGCCGATACCCTCCACTCCGATTACCGGCGTGACGCCCAGCGCGTCCGTGCCCGACTCCGGCGCATATGGCACCCAAATGATCGACGCCGCCGTCGAGCGCGCCCGCAGGTACCTGATCAGTGAAGCAGCGCGGGTCGACGCGGACGGCGGCAAGTCCGAGATCGAGGTGACCGTCGGCAAGCCGGCGGAAGAGATCGTAACGGCTGCGGAGCGGCTTGGCGTGGACATGATCGCCATGGCGACGCGAAGAGAGTCCGCCCTCGCCCGCGGAATTCTGGGTAGCGTGACGGACCGCGTTATTCACACCACGAAACTGCCGCTTCTGGTGATTCACCCTGAGAGCGTTAACGCCTTTTCGGGCAACTCCGGCGCGCCGAGCGCCGTGATCGTGCCGCTCGACGGCTCAGCGCTCAGCGAGTCGGCCATCCCCGCGGCCCGAGAGATTGCGAGCGCCGTTGGAGCGAAGATGCTGTTCGTCCGGTCGACATCGACGCCGTACTTTGGCGCAGCGGAAGCCGGGATGGACTACATCCCTACGAACTACGGAATGACCGAGATCCGACAGGACGCGCTGGCGTATCTTGAGGGGTTCGTTAAGGCGGCCCGCGATGCCGGTCTTGAGGCGGACTCCCGGGCGGTTATCGGGACCGCCGCGGGGGCCATCATCGACCTCGCTGAGGAGAACGCCGGCAGCCTGATCGTCATGAGCACACACGGCCGCCACGGGTTCAAGCGCTTCTTCCTTGGGAGCGTCACCGACAAGGTCGTGAGGTCCTCTGGCATGCCCGTACTTGTACTCACGTCCCCGGGCGGATAGAGACCGCGAATCAAGAACCCGCATCCGCGCCCTGGCCCGCACCACCGTGTGCTGAAACCCTCGAAGAACCCTCCGCAGGGACCGATATTCGACCGGGGACGCCTACAGGCGTCCCCGGTTTCGCGCCTGGCCGGAATTGTGCGCGGTGGATTTCGCCCAGTGGATTTCAAGGTCAGCGGAAGTTGTACGGCCCTGGAACTGGTGCTACGTTTGCCGCTCAAAGACAAATAGAGATCACGAGTAGACGTTTGGCATCGGCCGTCGGCCAGCGCCGACGCGGGCCGACATCCGCCAACAACTAGCACACAAGGAGCATCACGTGGCTAAAGCGCCTGAGCTTCCGGCGACTCTTAAGCCGTACCCGGTTGTGGCAAACATCGAGTTCGCCGAGGGGCCGATCTTTGACGAAGACGGATACCTGTACTTTGTGAACTACGGCAAGCGTGGAATGCTCGGCCGAATGGCGCCGCGCGGCCTTGTCGAGTCGTGGATCGATACCGGCGGTGTGGTCAATGGCCTGAAGTACGACGGCAACCGCGGACTCATTTGTGCAGACCACGGCGCAAAACGCATCACGCGTATCGATATCGATCGCAAGCTGATCGAGGTGTTGACCGACGAGTTCGAGGGGAATCCGTACCTCGGCCCGAACGACGTGTGCATGGATCTCAAGGGCAACGTCTACTTCTCTGACCCCGGGGCGGACTCGGAGCCAGCCCCGGGCGCCGTCTATCGGATCGATATGCCTGAACCGGACAAAACAGGCGCGGTGAAATTGGTCGCCGAGAACCTCGAGTACCCGAACGGGCTCGCCGTCCACCCCGACCAGAAGCAACTGTTCGTGTGCATGTCCAGGTTGAACTCTGTCGTTTCGTTTGATATCGACGACGCCGGAAACGCTTCAAACCCGCAGACCGTTTTCGAGTTCCCGAACCCGACCGTTGATGGTTGTCAGTTTGACGAGCACGGCCGCCTGTGGGTCGCCCGATGGCTGAACGGCACGATGGACGTCATCGACGTCGAAGCCGGAAAGCTGGTACGCAGCTACCCGATGCGAGGAGACCGTGTCACGAACCTGTGCTGGTGGGACGACTCCGTGTACGTGACCGTGGCGGGCAGTCACAGCATCGAACGCCTTGACGCCGGAGTGCGCGGGGCGAGCATCACACCGCCGAAGCGTTAAGGGGACCGCTATCGTGCCCTCAGGGTGCGGCCTTGCCCGCTCCCTGAGGCTCTCGAAGGGTCGGCATCGAACACGGGGAGGCCGCCAACCATCACGCCGTATAGGGACGGATGGCAATACTCCCAGCGCGCCCTGAGGCCCTCGAAGGGCGGGGCGAGCCCCGCCCTTACAACGTCAGTGCAGACCGGCGGTCAAGCCCGGCCACCCTTCCTCCCGTGGAAGGATCGAAGGGTCGGTGTATCACGTGAGCACACAAAAGGCAGGTTGACCTATGACCGGTCCGTTGGACGGCGTTCGGGTGGTCGAGTTCTCGGAGATAATCGCGGCGCCGGTCAGCGGGGTCCTGTTGTCGGACCTCGGCGCGGACGTGATTAAGGTCGAGCCTCCGTGGGGCGACCCGTGGCGCGACGGCGGCGGGCGATTTGCGGAGCACGAGTCGCGGGCCTTCATCGCCGTCAATCGAGGCAAACGCTCGATACAGCTTGACCTGACCACGGACGACGGCCGGGCGGCAGCGCACCGGCTGGTCAAGACCGCGGACATCGTCGTCACCAATCACCGGCCGGACGTTCCCGCGAAGCTCGGCATCGATTACGACACACTCTCCGGCGTTAACCCCGGGCTCATCTACTGCGAGGCCTCGGCGTACGGACTGAAAGGCCCATACGCAGGCGGGCCGGGCTATGACGTACTCGCACAGGGGTTTAGCGGGATCATCCCGTCCGAGGGGATTATGTGGCGCGGCGTCCCAAGGATGATCCGCGCTACGCCGTTCGTCGACTTCACGACGGGGTACGCCATCGTCCAGTCCGTTTGCGCTGCGCTGTACTACCGCGAGAAGACCGGACAGGGCCAGAAGATCGGCACGTCATTGCTGGCGAACGCGCTCACGCTCCAATCCGGCCACCTGGCGCGCATCCCGGGCAATCCGACCCAGCCACAGCGCTGGCATGACGACGACCTTCCAGTGCTCGAGTCGGCCGGCATGCCATATGGCGAGATCAACGATCTGTACAACGAGACTCGCTGGTTCCCGTCGGCACTCCTGATCTACTACCGGCCATACCAGACGGCAGACGCGCTTATCGCAATCGCGTGCCTGAGCGAGCCGCTCCGCAAGCGAATGGCGGACTGTGTCGGTTTCACGGACAGACGATTCGATCCCGGGTACGACCTCGAAGCGCCGGAGTCGGTCGCGTTCGCAGACCGCCTGCTGGTCGAGGTCGAGGAGCTCATGCGAGGAAAGTCGTCCGAAGAGTGGTTGCGGCTGTTCCACGCGGCCGGCGTCCCGGCGATGCCCGTCCAGTTTGTCGAGGGACTGCTGGAAAACGAGCAGGTGATCGCCAACGACCTTGTCATCGAGCAGGACCACCACGCCGGTGGAAAGATGCAACTCGTCGGCCCGTTGTCGAACTGGTCCAAGTCGCCCCCCGAGGCGAAGCGCCCGTCCCCCGCGCTTGGTGAACATACCGGGGAGGTGTTGGCGGAGCTCGGTTATTCGGCCGAGGAGATCGCCGCGTTGCTCGAATCCGGGGCCGCCCTGGGATAAGCTGCGCCCTCGTGGTGGACGACGCTGCCACGTAACGGAATCAGGCAGGTGCATTGATGGTAGGTCCGCTTCAGGGTATTCGGATCGTTGAGTTCTCGCAGATCATCGCCGGACCGATCAGCGGAGTGCTTCTGTCCGACCTCGGAGCAGACGTGATCAAGGTTGAGCCGCCATGGGGTGATCCGTGGCGAGGAGGCTCCGTACCGATCAACGCCACCGAGAGCAAGGGGTTCATCGCTGTCAACCGCGGCAAGCGGTCTGTCTGCCTCGATCTGACCTCGAACGAAGGCCGCTCCATCGTCCACAGGTTGGTGTCACAGGCCGACGTTGTGACGGTGAACAATCGGGCGGATGTGCTGCCGTCACTCGGGATCGACTACGACACGCTCAAGGGCGTAAAGCCCGACCTTGTCTATAGCGAGATTACGGCGTTCGGCAGGCAGGGCCCGTTCGCCGGCAACCCGGGCTATGACCTTCTGATGCAGGGACTTACGGGCGTAATGGCGGCGGAAGGGATCCTTGATGGATACAGGTCAGGCGATCTCAGTCTGAATGCGGGCGTGCCGCGCTACCTGACCGTTATGCCGATGGTCGACTACGCGACCGGATACTCCGTCGTTCAGTCGGTTTGCGCCGCTCTTTTTCATCGTGAGCGGACGGGCCAGGGCCAGAAGATCGAGACCTCTTTGTTCGCGAACGCCCTGACGATTCAGGGCCTCTCACTGACCCAGGTCGAAAACGCACCGTCCGCATCTTTCGACTTCGTTCAGAACGAGTTGCCCCTGCTAAGAGAAGCGGGCCTGACCTACCAGGAGATAGACGCACTCTATCGTGAACGCCGGCCGATACCGTTCGGCGCTTTCATCTACTACAGGTCGTACCAGACGGCGGACCAGGTCATAACGCTGGGATGCCTCAGCGAGCCGCTCCGGAAGAAGGCCGCTAACTGCCTGGGTATCGAGGACATCAGGTTTAACGAGGGTTACGATCCGAGCGCGGAAGAGTCCATACAGTTCGCCATCGACCTCTCGAAACGGGTCGAAGACATGATCCGTGAGAAGCCTGCCGAGGAGTGGCTCCGGATATTTCACGATGCCGGAGTCCCCGCGGCGCCACTCCTTTACGTGGAGGAGATGATCGATCACGAACAGTCGCGTGCGACCGGGATGATCATTGAGCAGCAGCACCCGGTCGGCGGCAAGGTCCTCTACTCCGGCCCACTTTCAAAGTGGTCGGAGACACCGCCCGAGGCCGTCCGGATATCTCCCGGCAGGGGCGAGCACACGCGCGAGGTGTTGGCTGAGGCCGGCTACTCGGCCGCCGAGATCCAAAGATTCCACGACGCCGGTTCAGCCCGGACCGGGTAGCCCACCGGCGTACACTGCGCCATCCCCCCTGAACACTTGGGAACACTTGGGAATGCCTGGCTTCACCCGGGATTGAGCCGGAAAGCCTGGCCGGATTCTCCAGGAAATGTTCTTGCGGGGACGAAAGCAGGTGACAGATGGCTGGTCCGCTCGACGGAATCACGGTTGTCGAGTTCTCCGAGATCATCGCCGGGCCGGTAAGCGGCGTGATGCTCTCCGACCTCGGCGCGAACGTGATCAAGGTCGAGCCGCCGTGGGGCGACCCGTGGCGTAGCTCGCCGACACGAATCGGTCCCCCGGAGGTCAAGGAGACTCGGGGCTTCATCGCCGTCAACCGGGGCAAACGGAGCATCCGCGTCGATCTCACAAAGCGCGACGGCCTTGAGGTCGTACATCGCCTTGTGGCTCAGGCAGATGTTGTCATCACGAACCACCGGCCGGACGTGCCGGCCAAACTTGGCATCGATTACGAAACGCTGTCGGCGATAAAGCCGGACCTCGTGTACTGCGAGATAACGGCATTCGGCCGGGCCGGGCCGGAGAGCGCAAAACCCGGCTACGACCTCATCATGCAGGCACGGACTGGCCTGATGGCGACAAATGGGATGATCGACAACGGCGTGCCACGCGTCATCCGGGGCAGTCCGCCCACCGATTTCGCGACGGCATACGCTGTCGTGCAAGGGGTTTTGGCGGGCTTATTCCATCGCGAGCGCACCGGAACGGGGGCAGAAGATCGAGACTTCACTCCTGGCCAACGCGCTCGCCATACAGGCGCTCACAGTCAGTTACTTTCCGGAGGCGCCATCAGCCCAGCACCGCATGGTTGTCGAAGATCTCCCGGCAATCCGAAGCGCCGGTCTCCCGTACCCGGAAGTGAACGATCTCTACCAGCAGAACGAACGCACGCCTGCATATCGGCCCTATTACCGGTCGTTCCAGACCAAAGACTGGGTGATTGCGGTGGGGTGCCTGAGCGAGCCGTTGCGAAATAAAATGGCCGACGCGATAGGTCTCGACGACCCGCGGTTCGAGCCCGGATACGTCGAGTTGAGTGACGAGGGTCTGGAATCATCTCGGCAGATCGCACTGGAGGCGGAGCGGATATTTCTCACCGAACCGGCGGCGCACTGGATCGAACTGTTCGAGCGGGTCGGCGTTCCGGTTTCGCCGCTCAAGTTTGTGGAAGAGATGGTGTTCGACGAGCAGGCGCTGGCGAATGGGATGATCGTGGAGCAACATCACCCGATCGCCGGTCCGGTGCATACGGCGGGTCCGATCCTCAAGATGAGCGATTCAGCCAACGTCGCAGAAAGACGGTCCCCGATGCTGGGCGAACACAGCTCCGAGATCCTGACAAGGCTGGGTTACACGGAGTCCGAGATTCAGGCGCTGTTAAAGTCCGGGGCCGTGCCGGGAGACATAACAGCAGAGAGCCGGGAGGTTTCGTAGATGGCAGGTCCTTTGGAGGGCGTGCGCGTCATCGAGTTCACGGAGATCATCGCCGGACCTGTCGGCGGGATGTTGCTGGCGGACTTCGGGGCAGACGTCATCAAAGTCGAGCCACCGTGGGGCGACCCGTGGCGCGGCTCGCCTGGGCCGTCGGGGCCGAACGAAAGCCGCGGCTTCATCTCAGTGAACCGGGGCAAGCGCAGCATCAGGGTTGACCTGACCAAGCCGGCCGGCAAGCTGGTCGTGCATCGCCTGGTGGCGGACGCGGACGTTGTCGTGCTGAACCATCGTCCGGACGTTCCCGCCAAGCTCGGAATCGACTACGAAACCCTGTCCGCGGTTAACCCGCGCCTGATCTACTGCGAGGTGACCGCATACGGTCGGCGGGGACCGAATCAGGATCTTCCGGGCTACGACGTTATCGTGCAGGCGCTCAGCGGAATGATGACCTCGGAGGGGCATGTCGAGGACGGCGTGCCGAGGGCCGTCAGCGTCTCACCGGTGTCTGATATGGCGACCGGATACTCGATCATGATGTCAGTATCGGCGGCGCTCTACTACAGGGAGCGGACCGGCAAGGGGCAGAAGATCGAGAACTCCCTGCTGCAGAACTCGTTGACGATGCAGGGTAGCGCTCTCACGCAACTGGACGACTTCCCGACACCCGGCCAGATATGGCGTGACGAGGACCTGCCGGTTCTCAAAGAGGCCGGCGTCGAGTTCCAGGAGATCTACGCCGCCTACCGCGGGCTCCGGTACAACCCGGAGTTCAGGGCCTACTACCGCGCCTACCAGACCAGCGACTGGGTCATATCGATCGGCTGTCTCAGTAGTCCGCTGCGTAAGAAGATGGCGGACGCGATGGGGGTGCACGACATCAGGTTCGACCCCGGATATGTGCGCGAGTCCGCTGAGTCGGTCGAGTTCGCGGAGAACCTGATCAAGACCTACGAAAAGCTTTTCTCGGAGAAGACGACCGCGGAGTGGATGAGTCTTCTGACGGCCGCAGGGGTCCCGTGCGGGCCGATGCGATTTATTGAGGAGATGGTCTACGACGAACAGGCGCTGGCGAACGGAATGGTCGTCGAAACCCGGCACTCCGTCTCCGGCAACACCCGCGGCCCGGGCCCACTGTCGGTGATGAGCGAGTCGCCGCTAGAGATCACAAGAGGCGCGCCAGCGTTCGGCGAGCACACCCGAGAGGTGCTGCTAGAGGCCGGGTACACGGAGGCGGAGATAGAGAAGCTGGTGGAGGCCGCGGCGGTTTTTTGAGCGGTGCGCGGTGCGGCCTTGAATCAGTGTGCTCTGCTCTACTGATCGGCCGAATTAGGGTAAGAACACCAAATCGCGATGATAACGAAGCGCCTCTGGGTCCGGCGGATACCTATCGGGGATTCGCATCCGACAACCCTCGAAGTCGAGCAGCGCTCTCTGCTGGAAAGTCGTTGTCCGAGAAGCTCGAAGCTTGGACGACGCCACTAGCCGGAGCGACTGATCGAAGGTAATCAACCCTCGGTCGAAGGCGCGGTCGTGCAGTGCGTTTAGAGCGATACCATTGCTTGGATCAGCTCGTCTGTGAGTATCAACACTCCACGGAATGATATGCCCGGCGTTCAGCAGTGTGGGCACGGACAGCCCTGTGACAGCACAAGCGTCGTCATAAGCGGCCAGCACAGCCGCCCGGAAGAACGACTGAACACGACGTTCGTTTCTCGTCACCTCGACTTCAGTCGGGCCTTCCGGAACCGTGTTGGCGTCGTCGGGGGGAAGGTCTGTTGGGACTCTCGCCCGGGCCAATTCTGACTCAATCGCGAACCGGCCCATGTCAGCACGCGCCTCCGCCCAGATCTCGCGGTCGGCTTTGCTGGCTCCGCTTAGACCCTTCACCCCGCGGGCGGCGAGGTCGGGGTCCAGGCTGGCGAAGTTCGACGCCTTCATAGCCACCGCACTAGCAGGGTGCTGAAAAACTCGCGATCTGGGCTGGGGTTGAGTAAGCTGCGATCA
>JAQBUX010000227.1 GCA_027623795.1 Chloroflexota bacterium | reverse complement strand
CGAGTTCGAGCCGGGCTCGGCGATCGAGTACCACAGCGCCACGTTTGGATTCCTGGTCGCCGAGCTGGTACACAGAATCTCAGGCCAGCCCTTCGAGGAGTTTTTCCAGGCGGAGGTCGCCGGGCCACTCGGCCTCGTGGACACGACCTACGCACTCGACGCCGAGAGGATGCAGCGGCTGGCGCGACTGATGTCGATGCCGAACTTCCCAAACCCCTCCATGGCCGACAAGGGCAACTCGGAGTGGTACAAGTTCAATCCGTCGCCGGGTGGCAACTGCACTTCGACGGCCCGCGATCTGGCGCGTTTTTACGGCGTTCTCGTGAACGGTGGCGAGGTTGACGGCAATCAGTGGCTCAGCCCCGAAACCATCGCCGAAGTAACAGCGTGCCATGCCGAGGACATCGAACGCGGGTCCGGCAACACGCACCGGCGCGGGCTCGGCGTCCAGTTGTCATCTGGAAGCGCAAACCCATATGGCGACACGCCGAGTCCCCGGGTGTTTGGACACGGCGGCGCCGGGACCTGTATTAGCTGGGGCGATCCAGACCTGAAGGCCGGGGTCGCGGTCGTAACCTCCGGTCTACAGCCCAACGAGGTCAACGACCCGAGATTGCAGACGTTCTCACAACTGGTCAGGGACGCCCTTACGGCGTGATCCGCGAGACGACGGAATACCCTGGGACGAACTGGGAGCGCGGCGAAGCCGAGGCCCTCGGTTTCGACCCGGCGCGCCTCGCAGCCGTCGGCGATTGGCAGGCCGAGCAGGCGGGCGATCTTCCCTACCGGCTACTCGTCGTTCGCCACGGCCGTATCGCCGCCGAGTGGCACGGCGGCGGGCTCGGACCGGACGACTTGCAGGGTCAGGCGTCGGCATCCAAATCGACCTACTCCACCGTCCTCGGCATCGCAATCGCTGAGGGCGTGATCGGCTCGGCCGACGATCTTGTCGCTGACTACTACCCGGAGTTCCTGGACGTTGCGCCGGACGAGGGGCCGAAAGAGAACCGGTACGCCTTTCCCGAAAACGCCGGGATCAGCTTCCGGCAGTTGATCGGCAACATGTCCGGCTACATGAAGCCCGGGGAGGCGCCGGGTCAGGTCTTCAACTACCAGACCTTCGGCATGAACGTGGTGACGCACGCGCTTGCGTCCCGCTACTCGATGTATCGGACCGACGACCCCGAGCGCGGCGCAGGTTTCGGCAGGCTCGCCGAGAGAAAGGTCCGCAACCCGATCGGCGGAACGTGGAAGTGGGCCTACTCGAACTTTGACCTGCAACCGAAGGCGAAGCTTGGCGTTTTCGGGTATGCGACGACGTTTCAGATGACCGCCCGGGACATGGCCCGGCTCGGGTTGCTATGGCTCAACGACGGCGAGTGGAACGGGACGCAGATCGTTCCGGCCGGGTGGCTGCGACAGGCGACGCGCGTTTCCGACATGCTTCTGGAGCACGAGCCTCGCGAGCTGTGGCGTTACGGCCTCGGCTTCTGGTGCAACGACATGGGGATGCTGTGGCCGGACCTGCCGTGTAACTCATTCGCGGCGGTCGGAGCAGGCAAACAGTTCACGTGGGTGGACCGGGAGCACGACTTGATCGTGGTACAGAGTCCGGGAACATTCGAGGGCTCGTTCAGCCCGGCCGAAGGTGGCGAAGCCCCCGGGCGGGTGCTGGCGGCGCTCGCCTGATACCGATCCCCTTCGGAATCATTACACGGTCTTTGCACAACTGACCGGCGGCGTGAATACGCTTGAAAGATGGTTCAGCGCCGAAATATCGAGTGTTTCAACTGCCGCGCGGCGGTGGATGAAGCGGACATCGAATGCCTCTCTTGCGGCGGAGATGTGGCGCTTCAGGCGATCGAGCGTCGAGAGGTCGTATACCTGTTGCGGTGTATGGCGGGGGCGGTCGCGGGCGGCGCGATATTGAGCGCGCTCGTGCTCGCCTTCTTGACCGGTATCGGCGGCTACGATCGGATGATCCTGCTCGCGTGGGTCCTTGCCGCCTGCCTCGCCGGCCTGCTCTGGTTCGCCAGCGATTCGCTCAGTCCCCGGGCGGTCGACGCCTAGCGAGCGTCCAGCGCGCACGACGGCTCTCACAACTCCGTGTATTGTTCTCGCCGTCAGCGGGCTACCACGACTCTGACGGGAGAGCGGGCATGAAGATCAAGCAGATTCGCGTCGTCAACCTGGACATACCGCAGACACCCACGAAAACCGCGCCTCGTCGGCCCGCCGCAAACAAGATCGCCGCACGCCGCGCCCTCCCGATCAACTACTACCCGGAGTTCACAGCCGAGTTCGGCAAGATGCCCGGGGCGAACGCCGGCGACGTGTGGGTGCAGGTGATCGCCGAGGACGGCACCTTCGGGCTCGGGGCGTGCAGCTACGGCGAGCCCGTGGCGTCGTTGATCGACTACCACTATGCCCCCTTGCTCGAGGGGCGTGACGCCCTCGCCACGGAGTTCCTGAACGACCTGATGTGGCGTTCCGTACAAAACTACGGAGCGAGCGGACTCGCCACAGTGGCCCGCTCAGGCATAGACCTTGCGCTATGGGACCTCAAAGGCAAGCTGCTTGACGTTCCCGTCTACAGCCTGCTGGGCGGACCGTGCAGGGACAAGATTCTTGTGTACGCGACCTGCGACGACCTGGACTGGTCACAGGAACTCGGTTTCCAGGCGTTCAAAGTCAGCAATCCAGCCCACTACCGCATGGGCCTCGAGGGTGTGAACCTGGCAGAGGAACACATCGCCCGCTCCCGCGAACAGGTCGGTCCGAACGCGGAACTGATGTACAACCCGGTCAGCTCGTTCAACGTCGAGTTCGCCATTCGGGTTGCGGAACGCCTTCGGCCTTACGGCCTGCGCTGGTTCGAGGAGCCGCTGATCTCGAGCGACCTCGAGGGCTATGTGGAGCTGAAGAAGGCGATCAACTGGGTGCCGATCGCCACCGGCGAGCACCACCACGGCAGGCAGGCCTACCGGCAACTCGTTGAGAGACGGGCCGCCGATATCCTGCAGCCGGATATGAAGTGGTCCGGCGGACTCACCGAGGTGATGAAGGTGTATACGATCGCAGAAGCCGCCGGGTTGATCACGGTCCCGCATACGGGCGCAGGCACGCCATGGGGTCAGCACTTCGCGATCGCCGCGCCGGAGTCCCCGATCGCCGAGTACTGGATGGGGACCGATCCCGGAATCCCGCTGGACGAGGTGTGCCCGATCCCCGGCATGCCGATGCCGAAAGACGGATACGTCACGCCGTCCGACGCGCCCGGGTTCGGCATGGAGATAAAAGAAGAATGGATCACCCCGTGGGACCACGTCGCGGCGGCCCGTGCCCGCGGCATCGCGTGACCCCGGAATCAGCCAGGATCGATCACGTCTAATGTTGAGCAAAATCTGGAACTGGCTACGTAGATTTTTTATCGGCAGGGGTTCTGACCACCCCGCTGCGCCCGATCCAAGCATCAGGCCGATCCCGGCGCCGGTCAGCTCTAGCAAAACGATCGTGCCGTTGCTGGTTCTGCCGCGTCTGCCTGGCGGGTTCCAATTCGACCTCGTAGACCAGGTTGGCGAGGACCGGTACTACACGTCGTCGCCGTGGGAACCGGATGTGGAAGCGCTGCGCGCCGCAATCGTTACCGCCGAATCGTGGCTCGGGACCGCGGTTGGAACACCGATCCCATGGGAGCCTCTCCGGCAGGTCAACTCGGAACGCTCGCTTGCCGAGTGGCGCACGGAGGGCGTCCATGCGGTGCGGGCGGAGGTGGAACGTCTCCTCTTACGCTGGACCGAGGACTACGTCTACCTGGCGTTCGTCCGAGGGCTCGGCGGATACGCGGGCGGCATCGGTTTCAGACCCGGCGAGGCGGGATTCGCCGTCGTGGGCGACATCTGTATCGAGGCGGTGTGCGGATACGCGGAGCCGACATCCGGGTCCGTATTGCTTGGAAGCGGCCCCTGGCCGGCTTCGGCCTGGAGTGCGGCCGGACAGACGGGGGCGTTCGTCCACGAGGCGCTGCACGGCTTCGGCTTGCCACACCCGGACGGCTGGCGCGCCGATCGGCAGCCAGCGCCGGACCGCACGATCATGAACGACTGGTGGAGGTTCCCGACCTACGAGCGTTCCGACGGGCTGACCAACATCGAACTTGACGCAGTGCGCGAGGCCATCGGGCCGTACGCCGTCGGCGGTTGAGCCGGGCAGGAGAGGCGGCCAACCGCTGGCGCCGGCCGACGGCCGTCTTTCGATCCTTCCGCAAAAAGAAGGAAGTGGAAGGCAGGCGGACGGGCGGCGGACATTCGCTATTCCGCCTTCGAGATGTTGTAGATAGCGAGCCGCGCGGTAAAGATCCCTCGGCTACGCTCGGGATGACGATGTCCAGACGGACGGCGTCCTTCGAGTGCCTCAGGACACGGTGTCTGTTCGGGGCGCGGCTATTCGGCGCTCAGGTCGACGCGGTGTTCAAGCGGGCGGCCCAAAGGTCGTTTTCGCGAATTCGAACTCGCCTAGTTAACGGCGTCGAAAACCGGACGCCAGTCACCTTCGACCGGCCATGTGAGCTGCCTGGCGATGTTGTCGTGTGGCCGGAACGCTATTCGCACGTCCTCGATGCGCTCCCCGACAACCTCGATGTCGTCCAGTGTGAGCCTTCGTAGTTCCATCGCGTATCGCAGATAGCCGACCTGATCGAGACGGTAGCCCATCGCCTGAAGCCCAATAACGTCCGCTGCGATGCTGTGTGCAGACGCCAGCGTGA
>JAQBUX010000226.1 GCA_027623795.1 Chloroflexota bacterium | reverse complement strand
CGACAGCCCAGAGATGTTCTGTACCTTCTTCTAACGGTGGACTCGGACCGGCAACGCGGGCATGACATCAACAGCTCCTCTACTCGTTTCAGAGGATGTTATTCTGCCCGTGCCCTGAGTTCTGACAGAACCTTTGGGGTGCGTCGTCGAAGGAGACCGGCAAAGCCCGGGCCGGGGTTCAGCAGCCGATCGGGACAAACGGATCGTTTCGACCCGTCACCACACTCACTACGGAGCGGAAGCCGGTAACCCAATCTCATACAGGGTGTCCACGATCGACCCGTCGAACGCTGTCGCGACATCGACGGCCCCCTCGAGCAACTGGAACTCTTCCAGTACCTCGCGAAGCGCGACCCACTGTTCCAGCGTGCCCCGCCCTATGCCGTCGGCCCGCAGTGCGTTTTCGATGTCCGTTGTCAGCAGGAATCGCTGATGCTCGGGATCAGCGCCCTCGGCGTAGGTGAGTGTGACATCGACCGACTCGTCCACGTGTGCCGTGATCCACTCCACTGCCCGCAGCGTCGCCCGGAGGAATCGCTCCACGACATCCCGGTCGTTCGCAAGCATATCTTCGGTCACGATGTAGTTAACCCCGAGCGTCGGCACGCCGAACTCTTGAGGATCAATCACTTCAATCTCAACACCGGCGCGCCTGATGGTGTCTGGCTCGTTGTTCAGGAAGACCGGATAAACGTCCACCTGCCCCTCTATGAAGGAACGCGGGTCGAATCCGACGGCACGCAGTTCAACATCGTCCACGGTGAGCCCGGCGGTCCCGAGAAGTGCGTGAAGTTCGGCCGGAATCACACCGGCCTTGAACCCCACCGAGCGACCGGCAAAGTCTGCCGGAGTCTTGATCCCGGAGTCGGCGCGGGCCACGAATCCCTGGTCACCTCGTTGCCCGAACAGCGCCACAGAAACGACCGGTATCTCGTCAGCGCGCCGAATTAGCAACTGCGCGGCCGTAGCGGTCGTGATCTGAACCTCGTCCTCCAACAGTAACTTCAGATGTTCGTTCTGACCGCTAGAGTGCCGGATCGCCACGTCAAGCCCTTCCTCGATGAAGAACCCGTTCTGTTTCGCCACGTACGCAGCGACAAACGGGAGGTTGGCCTGCGCCCTGAATCCCGCCATGAATGAGATTTTCACGGGCGATTCTTCTCCCGGGCTGTCCTGTGCGCCGTCCGGGGAGCCATCGACGGAATCTTCAGATAGTCCATCGGAACAGGACACCGAAGCGACTGCCAACAAGATCATCAAGAATCCGACCAACGCTCGGATCGGCGAGGGGCGCGTGCGCGTGCGACGATAGAGGTTCACGTCATTCCCCCGGGGAATCAAATGGGGATCGGGCCAGTCACGCGGTCATACGCCGGCGGAAGAATCATGCCAGAACAACACCTTGCGCTCTACTAGCGCCACGCTCACGGTCAACAGGATGCCCAGCGCTGCCAACACGAACACAGCGCCGAAGAGCGCGGGGGTGTCGAAATCGCCATTTGATACAAGGATGAGTTGCCCCATGCCTGCCGAACCGGAGAGAAACTCCGCCACAACGGCGCCGATCAGAGAAAGCGGGACTGCGATACGGAGCCCCGCAAACACGTAGGGGAGCGAGGAGGGAACCCTGAGACGCCAGAACACCTGCCAACGAGAGGCGTCGAGCGAGCGGAGAAAATCGTGGGCACTGGGGTCCACACTGCGGAGTCCCACCACCGTATTCACCAGCATCGGGAAGAAGGTGATCATCGCCGCAATAAGAACCTTGGGGGCAAGGCCGAACCCGAACCAGATGGTGAATAGCGGGGCCACGGCCACGATCGGCGTGACCTTCAGCGCTAGCGCAGGCGGATAGAGGGCGCGTTCGAGCATCCGAGAGTGCGCCATGGCCACCGCGAGGATGAAGGCGAAAAGGCTCGCAGCGGCCAACCCACCAAGCGCCGCCGTCAGAGAAAGGCGCGCCGCATTCGCGTACCGGCCCGGTTCGTCGGAGAGCGCAACGAAGACAGCGCTCGGCGCCGGCACCAGGTACTCCTTGACATCGGCGAGCCGAACCCAGACCTCCCACACGCCCAGCAGTAATGCGGCCGCAAACAACGGCACTGCGATCATCAGGATGTTACCGAATGTTTGGCCGCCCAGAACATTCCGTTGGGTCTGGGGCCCGGGGATTTCAGTCGCCAAGCGCCACCTGCCCTGATGCATTAGACGGGACCGGTTCGGCAAAAAGAAGGTTTCTAACGCGTGATACGAGCTCCTGGTAATGAGGCTTGTCTTCCAACAGGGCGGAACGTGGCCGTTCGAGATCGATCGTCACTTCCGCCGTCACCCGACCCGGCCGGCCGTTCATGACCACGACCCGATCTGCCAGCAATACCGCCTCGCGTATGGAATGGGTCACAAATACCACCGAGGTTCGTTCGTCTTCCCAGACTCGAAGTAGTTCGAGTCGCATCTCCTCACGAGAAAGCTCATCCAGCGCCCCGAACGGTTCGTCCATCAGTAGCAGTCGCGGTCGATGGGCCAGGGCCCGCGCCAACGCCACTCGCTGGCGCATGCCGCCCGATAGTTGGCCGGGGACATACGCAGCAAACTGTCCAATGCCGACGCGTTCAAGCAACTCACTGACGCGTTTATCGGCATCTGCCCCTCGGCCGGTGATATCGAGAGTCAGTTGGACGTTGGCGGCCACGTTCAGCCAGGGCAACAGCCCGGGGTCCTGCGTGACAAGTCCAAGCGCTCGGTCTTGCCGGGCGGACCGGCTCGTTTTTCCGAGGACACGGACCCGTCCAGAACTGGGGGTTAACAGGCCGGCGACCGCCCGCAACAACGTCGTCTTGCCGCACCCGGACGGTCCGACCACAGCTACGAACTCGCCGTCATCGACCAACAGATTGACGCCGTCAATCGCCGTTACCGTGCGATCTCCAACCCGGTAGCGATGGCTGAGGTCGCACACCTCGACGGCTGTGGCATTTTTTGTGGCGGGGTTCTCGGGGCTCCCGGAGTTCTCGAATCTCAAGGATGAAATATCCTTTGGATAACCCACAAGCCGTGATATCGCGGGGGCTGGCGATCGTCGCGATCCGCGCCATGATCGCCCCTGATCCGGCGGAGTGTTCGCCGGGCTCGGGCGGGCCAGGTATTCAAGGCGTCAGTATTTTCCCCGTTCCCTACACGGGGATGATGAAAGTGTAGGCCAAGCACCCCACGGCGGCCCCGCTCGCCTAAAGAGTGACCTGCGCACACAATTGCCGACGGGACCGGAGTCCGCCATCGTCTGGCAATTAAGGCTGTACTGGCGAACAAGCTCGCCGTTTCTTGCCGGTTCGTCACACGATCGGGCGATCCGGTGAGAACCGTTCCAGGGAGACGCTGTCGCGGTTGGCTCAACCTGCCGGCACACTACTCAAAGCCGCGCTCGCCGGATTGCTAAAGGCTGGCGACTTCATCGATGATCCGGGTGAGATTCAGTTCGTCGGCGCCGCTAACTGACTCAGCGGGCTGATTCGCCAGTCGTTCGTCTCGATTCGGTCGGACGCCAAAGCGAATAAGGCGACGAACGGCGCGAATAAGTTACTTGCGCCTCGGAATATTCACGGAAGATCGATCCGCGCTCACCCCGCAATACTGCGGACAAGACCCAGTCCAACCGGGCACGTTTGGATTCGTAGCAGTCGAAAATATCTATCCGTTAATTGACACATCTCGAAGACCCTTCTATCGGGTCTGAACGTGAATCGATCCTTCAATCAAGATCGATCAGTCGACCTTTTAGGCCCTGTGCGACCGCCTCAGCCCGCGAAGAAACACCTAGCTTTTCGTAGATACGCGCGACCCGAGACTTAACCGTATTGACGCTGAGAGCAAGATTCCGGGCGATTTCTTTATTTGTTCCGCCCCTGGCCAGTAGACCGAGCACCCTCAGTTCTTTCGTTGTGAGGAGGATGTGAGATTCTGTATTGTGCCGAGGGTCGGAAGGAACCGGGAGAAACGCGTCGTCAGAATTCCGAAACCGTCGGACGGAATCCATACCGCTGACGGCGTGTATCAACTCCTCGCTTGAGCAGTCCTGTGACAGGTAGGCATTGGCCTCGAATCCGGAGTCCGTCACAAATGTGTCTTCGTATCTCGGGCTCGATATAACCACGAATCGTAACATCGGTATTCGTCGGCGAATTAGCTGAAGCGGACGAAAATCGTTTCCTCGAGCATCGCCAAATGACGTGAGCACCACATCCGGAGCCGTCTCGTGTGTAGCCTTGAACAGCAGCCATTTACTATCGACGTCACGGCAGACATCGAAGTCGTCTCGAGCTTCAAGCAATGAGGTGACTCCGTCCAGAAACGCTGTTCGACGTCCCGCCACCAGGACTCGTATTTCCGTTCTCTCGATAGCTGTTAATGCTGTCGGCATCGTGCCCGATCCTCCCTCACCATCCGCGGTCCTTAATCGATCGCCGGTCGATCCATTGGCGATGTGTGGCGTCCCCAGGTCACAGAAATGACGCACGCCGGACTTCGAGTCGACGCGACGTTCGCACCCTGGGTCAAGTTACGGAGCGCTCGTGACCACTCCATTCAACAAGTTCGACAATGAGTCACATATATATACCGGATATCGAAGACCGTCAATGCGTTTGTTAGGACTGAATGGCGAAAGATGAGTCGTTACTAATGACTTTCGAGATGACGCACTCGTGAAATCGAAACAAGAACACCCGAGCGCGAGAGTGATTTCGCTGTCGACTGGTCTCCGGAACGTTATATTATTGATTCATAGCGTACATATCGCATTTATT
>JAQBUX010000225.1 GCA_027623795.1 Chloroflexota bacterium | reverse complement strand
GGGGCCGAGGAACTGGCCGGAATCGAACGCCCGTTTCCACGCCACGTCGACGTAATCACGTTCGCCGACCACACGCATTCCGGTGATGCCGAGACGGAGCGCGTCCATGCAGTCGCGACCGGCGCGCGTCGTGCGTTCGGCGGTCGTCTCGTCGCGCCACCCCGGGTCGGGGATGCCGCGGCCGATATGGGCGTGCACGTCCCACAGCCCCGGCAGCAACCAGCCGCCTTCGAGGTCGATCTCGACGCCATCGGCGGCGCTCGGAACGTCACCGCCAGCGGGGATCACATCTACGATCTGTGTCCCTTCAACAACGACCGTCGACTCACGCGGGCCTGGAGATGTCGCGTCGATGACGTGGCTGTTCTTAATGATCATTCTGCCGGGCTCGGTCAATCGATCGACCTCGTATTTACTTGCCGGTTTGGTTGAGCCGGATGGCGCCGAGTATAGTCCGCACGCGGCTGGAAGCCCGATGCGTGAGAACGTTCAAGTCCGTGGTCCGACGATGTCGCACATACACGGCGCGGTTACACTGCGCGACCCACCTCCAGATCCTTCGACAAACTCAGGACGGGCTCTGCTCCCTGCCAGGGAGGGGGTTCGGGGGCGGTTACGAACGGTGGCAACATATGCCCTGCCGACCGCACATAAGACCAAGCCGGAGACGAGAACTTGCCAAAGATCGCAATCATCGGCGCGGGAAGCGTCGTCTTCACCCGCCGGCTACTGCAGGACGTCGTATCCACGCCATCGCTGGCCGACTCTGATGTCGTCCTGATGGACATCGATCCCGGGCGGCTGGACATCATCGCGCCTTTTGCCGAGCGTCTTGGTCGGGACGCAGGAGTTGGCATGCGGATCACCGCGACGGGGGACCGCCGGGAAGCGCTTGATGGCGCCGACTACGTGCTCACGACTATCAGGGTCGGCGACGATCTTGCGATCGACCAGGGCGTGCCCCTGCGATACGGCGTCGATCAGACGGTCGCGGACACCATCGGACCGGGCGGCGTGTTCAAGGCGCTGCGCACGATTCCGGTGTTGCTCGACGTTGCGCACGACATTGAGGAGCTGTGCCCCGACGCCTGGCTGCTCCAGTACACCAACCCGATGGCGATGGCGTGTTGGGCGATCGATGAAGACGCGGATATCAAGGTCGTCGGGCTGTGCCACAGCGTCCAGCGCACCACTCAGGACCTCGCCGCCTACATAGGCGCGCCGCGGGAAGAAGTGACGGCGTGGGTCGCTGGCATCAACCACATGGCGTGGTTCCTGCGCTTTGAACGAAACGGAGAGGACGCGTACGACGCGCTCTGGGATGCGATGAACGACTCCGAGACCCACGCCCAGGACCCGGTGCGTTTCGAGGTGATGCGTCAGTTCGGCGCCTTCGTTACGGAGTCCACCCGCCACATGTCGGAGTACGTGCCTTACTTCCGCCAGTACCCGGACGTGATGGAGGAGATGAACTTGAACGCGGTTGAGGTGGACCTCGCCCGGCTTGAGAAGCGAAACGAGGCGTACTTCGACACCATGCGCTCCGAGGTCGCAGGCGACGAGCCGCTGACTGCAGCGCCGTCCGACGAATACGCATGCAGGATCATGGCGGCGATGGAGACCGGCGTATCCACGGTCATCAACGGCAACGTCCCGAACGATGGGCTGATATCGAACCTGCCGGACACGGCGTGCGTCGAGGTGCCGTGCCTGGTGGATCGGCTCGGCCTCCACCCGATGGCTGTCGGTGCGCTGCCGGCCCAGCTCGCTGCGCTGAACAGGACCAACATCAATGTCCAGGAACTAGCGGTTCAGGCCATACTTGAACGCGACCGGGAGGCGGCCTTGCACGCGGTCATGCTGGACCCGCTGACGGCGGCATCACTGCCGTTGGACCGAATCCGGGAGATGTTCGACGAGATGTGGGCGGCCCACGGCGACGCGTTGGCGGCGTACGAG
Source organism: Chloroflexota bacterium (assembly GCA_027623795.1). Taxonomy (GTDB): domain Bacteria; phylum Chloroflexota; class Dehalococcoidia; order Lucifugimonadales; family Lucifugimonadaceae. Next base: position 2,886 of record JAQBUX010000225.1, on the reverse strand, counting down.
TAGGGGCAGGGTTCGCTCCGCCCGCATTCTGTGTCAATTCTCTTTGTGCTCATCACCGTAGGGGCGGATTGGTATCCGCCCTCGGGTCGATACCAATCGGCCCCTACCCGGTGTACATCGACTCGCCCGGCCCGCGGCATTGACGCGCTCGAATCACTCGTCATCCCGAACCAGGCGGATGTGCGCCGATAGGCCGCGACTACCCCTCTCCCGATCGGGAGAGGGGTAGGGTGAGGGAGAGTCCTTCTACGGAAGGACCGTGCAAGCGCGTTCGCCATCGAAATACGGCAAAATTATCGCATCCGACGATCGCAAATGCTCCATCGGCGCCATCGATCCAAACCCGACAGGAGACCCGTTGACCGAGACAATGCTCGCCATACAGGCCATGGCCCGTGAAGACGTCCGGGTGATCGAGACGCCCATCCCGACCCCGACGGACGGGCAGGCGCTCGTGAAGATGGAACTGGCCTCGATCTGCGGCAGCGATCTGCACATCGTCGACTACGGATGGCTGGTTGATGAATACCCGCTTCGGCCCGGTTATCCCGGCCACGAGGGTATCGGAACCGTCGTCGACGCCAACGGAACGGACCTGCAAACCGGCGACCGAGTGCTGGTCACCCCGGCCATCTGGGACTCCCTCTGTTTTGCTGAATACCAGGCCCTCGGCGGCAACTTCCTGACCGTCCTTCCCGGCGCATCAGGCCAGAAGCCGGAGCACCTGTTGATGGCGCAGCAACTCGGCACCGTCATCTTCGCGGCCAAGCGCTTGCCGAACCTGCTCAACCAGACCTGTGTCGTGATGGGGCAGGGGTCTGCGGGACTGTTCTGGAACTTTGTCCTGAAACACCTCGGCGCGGAGCGCGTGATCGCCATCGAGCCGATCGCTCACCGGCTCGACGTGGGTTCGCGATTTGGCTCAGACCATCAGATCAACGATACGTTCTCCACCGCGACCCGCCGTGTCGTGGAGCTGACCGGCGCGGGCGCGGACGTCGTCGTCGAGGCGGTCGGAACGAAAGAAACCCACGCCCACGCGCTGGAATTGGTCCGGCCGGATGGCCAGGTCGTGTGGTTCGGCGTGCCGCAATCAGCGGAGACCATTCCGTTCAACTTCGACCTGTTCTTCCGGAAGAGGATCTCGGCCTATAGCCCGCTCGGAGCGCAGGACGAGTTGGAGCTATCGAGCTTCCGTCAGGCGTTGAAGTGGATCGAAGACGGCGTTATCGATATGTCTGAGGTCGTCACCCACTCGTTCCCACTGGCACGCGCGGACGAAGCGTTTGCCACGGCCCGGCAACGTCAGGGCGGAGCTGTCAAGATCGTCATCACGATGTGATCGTGCTCGGATAACCAGGCCCGAACCCTCTCCTGAATTGGGATCAGGCCGTTGGTGACGTCGTCCCTGACATTGTGGAGAACCACCCCTGAGCTTGTCGGAGAGTTTGCACACGGATCACTAGTCCGGTTGCTCCCAGCCCCGCATGTCATCCTGAACTTGATTCAGGATCCGGTCGAGTATCTTGACCATTCGCGATGCCCGACAGTGTGTCTGCAACTCCGTCGCAACTCGCCGAAGAGTGGAGTTCGCCGTAGCAAGTGCATGAGCGCGTCGAAACCGGATGTACGGATCCTGAATCAAGTTCAGGACGACGGGGGGCAAGTTCGGGACGACAGGACAGGAACCGCGTGAGATCGAGGCGTTGTGGCGTGGGTAAGCGTCGTCGCGCCCGGCCTCCTATGTCATCCTGAGCGGAGCGAAGGATCTCCCCGTCCGCAATCCGTCCACGCCGTCGTCTGGCATGACCGACGAGAACCGCAACCACTGCACTGGGAATGCCATGACCATCGCCATCAAACCCATAGGTGTCGTCGCATCGCCGGTCACCGAGACTATCGACGAAGGCTGGGGCGATGTTGTTTCCGAGATACGCCTGAGGCCTGACCTCGCCGCAGGACTTCGCGGACTTGAGTCGTTCACACACGTGATCGTCGTGTTCTGGATGCACGCGAGTGAGTTCGACTCCGCAACCCATCTCGTTCGCCACCACCGCGATCGGACCGACATGCCGAAGACAGGCATCTTCGCCCAGCGCGCCCGCCATCGGCCGAACCCGATTGGCATAACGCCGGTAAGACTCATCGGCATCGACGGGGCGACGATCCGCGTTCAGGGGCTCGACGCCATCGACGGAACACCGGTTCTTGATGTGAAACCACACGTTCCGGCGTTCGATCGCATCGACGAAGCGACCGTCCCTGCGTACATAGACCTGCTAATGGCGGACTACTTCTGAAACCGAATAGCCGATCTTGCCGACAGTTCAGGTTAATCAGAGTCAAGTAAGTTCAGTCAGTCGTGGTCGTCATCGTCCGGCTCTTCCGAGTCGACATCAACGACCACGAGCCCGAAGGCGTCGTCCAACCTCACATCGACCGTCACTCCGTCCGGCCGGGTTACTTCCACCTCCCAGGTTGCCCCACTCTCGAAGTCCAGTTCGACCGAGTTGGCCGTACCGCCGCCGGTAACCTGGAGGGCGGCCGCGATCGCCGCGTCGGCGCCGGGTCCGGTCACGTTCTCGTCACTGTCCTGATTGGCGGCGAACCCGGTCCCGGCTGCTGCGCTGACTATCGCCAGTGCGCCGACCGCGATTCCGACAACATATGTACGTCTAGACATGATTTACCCTGCCTGAACTGATCTCTGATTAGCCGGCCTGACCGCTTTGCTGACTCCCTGAGCGAATCACGGACCCGGTCCTTACACGTCGTATCAAGTTGTCGATCGCATTGCCCTCTCGTAGCGCTTCAAAGAGCCAGATAGCCGCCAGCGCGCCGAGCGCGCCCAGCGCGTACCCGCCGACGACATCCAGTGGCCAGTGG
>JAQBUX010000224.1 GCA_027623795.1 Chloroflexota bacterium | reverse complement strand
TCGTAGCCCGAAGTTGCGGTCTTCAGTACGGCCGGGGTGCCGATCCGCTCGACCCCGCGCACCATGTCAGCGATCGTATCGACCGGAACGTACTCCGGCACCGGGAAGCCGTGTTCGGTCAGGGCGGCCTTTTCCAGCAACCGGTTCTGCGCGATTCGCAGTACGCCGCTGCCCGGTCGTACGAATCCCGCGGCTTCCGCCGTAGCAACCGCGTCTGCGTCCACGTTCTCAAACTCGTACGTCACAACATCGCAGCGCTCGACAAGGTCTCTAACGGCGTCGCCATCGGCGTAAGGGGCGACGATCCGGTCGTTGGCCACCTGCCCCGCAGGAGATTCCGGGTCAGGGTCGAGGACCATCACTCGGTAGCCCATGCGCCGGGCGTCGAACGCGAACATGCGCCCGAGCTGGCCACCGCCGACCACACCGAGCGTAGCGCCGGGCAATACAGGACCGCGGCGGGTCATTTCTGCTCCAACTCGGCGGCCTGAGCCTCGACATCGCGAGCTATCTGCTCCCGATGGGCCTCAAGCCGGGCACGTAACTCCGGCCGACTCGTCGCCAGGATCTGCGCCGCCAGAAGACCGGCGTTGGTTGCACCCGCGGCCCCGATGGCGACGGTTGCGACCGGTACGCCGCGCGGCATCTGCACGATGCTGAGGAGCGAGTCGAGACCGTTCAGCGCATGGCTCTGGACCGGGACACCGATGACGGGGACGACCGTTTTGGCTGCCACCATGCCGGGGAGATGGGCCGCTCCGCCGGCGCCCGCGATGATCACCACTATGCCTCTTCCGGCCGCCGATTCCGCGAATCTGAACATCCGGTCCGGCGTCCGATGCGCTGACACGATGGAGACCTCGTGCGGGATGTCGAACTGCTCAAGCACATCCACAGCGTTCTGCATGGTCTCGAGGTCTGACGTGCTGCCCATAATCACGGCCACGAGGGGGTCGGGCATTGGCTGATCTCCTGGCTATCGAAACGAGGGGTCCGGTGATCTATTCAGGCACTGGCTTCGTGCGGGAGTTTGACTGACGTCGTCCCGCGTCGTGCGTCGATATTTCGCCATCGATGTTCGCAGCGCCGGTCGCCGGTGTCACGCGAGCGGTTTGGCCGCCCGCAGAGAGAACATGAGCGGGAGCGGGACAACGCCCGGGGGAAGGCGCCACAACCCGTCCTCTCCCTCCACCATGCCCTGCCTTGCCTTGTAAGTGACGAACGGGTACTCCCGGAATCGCTCAATAACGAGTCCGGCGTCGATCAAAGCTCCGACAATCTCGGACATCGGGTGGAACCATTCGAAAGTCGATTCCTGGCTCGAAAAGGACGGGTCTGCGTAGTCGCTATCGTCACCTTCGGGATCGAAACGAAGCGAAACGCCTTCGCCGAAGTACGGGTATTGCGGGAAGGCGTCGACGTTCTCGTTGATCGGTCTGAGTTGCTGAAGCGTGTCCATCACGGGATGGAACTCGATGATGTTGAACACACCGCCGGGCTTCAACGCCCCGGCTATCACGCGTCCCCATGACTTCAGATCACCGAGCCAGCAAAGCGCGCCGAACGACGTGAATACGCGGTCGAACTGCCCTTCCAACTGGCCGTCCATCTCGAGAATGTTCGACCGCAAGAAGGTCGCCGGGACGCCAAACTCGGACGCCAGCCCCCGTGCGCGGTCGATCGAGGCGCCCGAGATGTCAACTCCCGTGACATGCGCCCCGAGCCGTGCCCAGCTGAGCGTGTCGAGCCCGAAGTGGCACTGAAGATGCAACAACCTGAGGCCGGACACGTCTCCGACCTCTTCGGTCACGAAATCGTGTAGCACGGACGCGCCGCGCCTGAACTCATCGACCCGGTAGAAATCAGAAGAGGCGTGAACAGGCGTTACTTCGTCCCAGAAGGCCCGGTTGTGCGCGTACGCCTCACCGGGTTCGCCGTCGTGTCGAATCACCGGGACCATCTTCAGTCGACCTCGATCAGTACCTCGGTGTTGTGCGTCGCTGCGAGGAGCGGGTAGATACGATCAAACACCTCGGTGATGGCGGAGGTCGCGCGCACCTTGTCACGGGAGGCGTCGTAGTCGGCGAGCGACTCCCAGCGCTGTTCCGTGATCAGTGTGCCGTGGTCACCGAACGCCGTCCGGAGCGTGCGCGGCTTGCCGAACCCGGCGTTCGCCATCTCCTCGGACGCCTGCCTGACCAGTGCGAGCAGTTGCCCGCCGACACCTGGCCGGGGCACGTAGGTGCGTCGTACGACGATCAATGTTCAACACTCCATCGGGCATTAAGAATCGTTACCGCGCGAAATTGTTCGCCGTTTGCGTGGGTGGCGCGGCGCAGGGATTCTCGCGCTGTCTGCGTAACCTGGCTCGTCGACGGCTATTCCGGGATCGGCGCGACTGTGAACTCGACGCACCACACCACTTCGTCCGGCGAGTAGTCGCCGTTTATCCGTGCGAACGTATCCAGGAACTCCTGACGAACCGGATAACCCTCTGCGGCGGCGTCAGCGTCGGAAATCGTTCCGGCCGGTTCCTGCCAGACACGCAGGACGTGGATCAGAGCAAATGGCTCACCAAAAAGCCGTGTCTTCGCCTGGTGGACAGAGCCCGGGAGCATCCGACGCCGTTTCCAGCGCCGGCGCGTCTGAGTTTTGCCGCCGGTTAGCACTCGTTCGACGTGTTCCGGCTTGAACAGAATCATTCCAGCCAGCTTAGCGGCTCAGCGAATATTATGCCGCCCGTCTGAAGACGCGAGATAACTTCCGCCGCCACGGACGCCCGTTTTGTGTGGCAACGGGTTGATCCAACATACTCGGAACAATTTTCGCCTCGGATTCGAAAAACAGGCGCGCCGCATCGACAAGCTGTTTGCTCGTCGGCTCCATGTTCTGACCTGAGATTACGCGCTGCAATGCGGCGATCTCCGCGGCGCTCGTACCTGATTTAGCGGCCGGTTTCGAGGTCTCGGTCGCGGAGCTACGCGACTGACCAACCAGGTCCGAAATCGCACGAATATTGGACGAATCGACGCCCGCCGGCATTTTCGCACCGATGTCGCCCAACTCCCGGATTCGGCGCGTCTCGCGAGCCTGGTGGGCCATCATGGAGGAGGCGTCCCTGCGCTCCCCGTCGATCTTCACCTGTTCAATCTCACGTTCCGACCGATATGCCCGCAATCTTGCGGCGATCTCGACCCGCACCTCTACCCCGGATCGGAATTCGGCGCCATCAAGGTCGTTCGCCGAGGCCCTCTCGGCCGCATGTTCGCGGCTGGCGCCAACCGCCTGGTGCGCTGCGCTCAAGATCGCATCTGCCTGCTCGGACAGTACCGACCTCTGACTTTCATCACGTGAAACCACAGCGCCACGGTGTCGCTCCTTTGCGAGCGCGCTGCGCTCCGTGTGCGGATCGATACCGCGACGGTCGGACTCCACGCGTTCGGCTTCGAACTCGGCGGCCCGACCCACTTTGTTGCCGGCGGCTTCGATAGCGCGCTCTGCCTGCGCCTCATTCCGGTCCTTTTCATCCCCGAACGCTCGCTCGCGGCGTTCTCGATGGGTCGCTTGCGCCCGGCTCGCGGCTTCTCTCATCACGGCCATATGTGCGACGTACTGGTCGAATTCAGAAACGCGCGACTGGTCTGTTCGTTGCGGCATGGATTCCCTGTGCGACGGTATCGACCCGCATCTAATAGGGGTGTGAGAGGCGACGGGCTTGTATTTTTGCGTGTTTTCAATCTCGCGCAGGCGGCGGTGGATCGAACCGGGGCTGACCGGCCAGCCCGGTCGCGGGTTGTGTCACCCGGGTCTGTGTGCCCGGGACATCACGCATATCAGCCCGGAACAGGCACGGGGCTGGTCAGAACGCCGCCTGTCAGCGCGGCGAACTACAGTCGCGACTTTTGTGTGCCGACAGCAATGGCGGAAAGGCGTCAAATCCGCGGGATCGCAATGCGCTGCCCGGCGCCCCGGCTCTCGCGGCGGGCGCGATTGGTACCCCGTACGGGATTCGAACCCGTGATCTCCAGCTTGAAAGGCTGGCGTGCTGGGCCGCTGCACCAACGGGGCACGCGATGCGGTCGTTCGGCCGAAGGTCAAGCATATCAAGCGAGCCGACCAATTCCGAGACGGCATACGGCCCGCAAGGCGATTGTTTCTTGTCTGTGAGCGGGAGCAGGCCGGAATCCGGCGCATCACTCGGATCGATATCTACACTCGGCCGGGCCGCGATCTCATCTTGAACGAATGGGCGTCACGGCATAGGCCCCGCAAGTTCCCTCGAATGAACTCCTGGCTGCGCCCGGCGCATCGTCAAGGCCGGATCTGCTACCCGGGCCTTCTAGAGGGATTGGCCGCCGCGTACGGGCCGTCGATACTTCGACGTCGCAAACGCCCTGTCAAAAACGGGTTTCGCGGCACAGATATCTGACATCGCGCACTCGCCGCAAAGGGGACGTTGGGCTTTGCAAATCTGACGGCCGTGTGTGATCAGCAGGACGTGATACCGGAAAACGTCGTCCGGGTCTATCTGGGCTTCCATGATGTCGTGCGCATCGTCGACATTCGTTTTCAGCCCGATCAAGCCCAGGCGTCGCGCCACCCGATAGATGTGTGTATCGACCGGCATCGCCGGCATTCCGAGGGCAAAGTTCAGGACCACGCCTACGGTCTTCTTTCCGACGCCGGGGAGCGAGAGCAGCCATGACCTGGCTTCTTCCAGTGACATCGAACCCAGAAACTCGAGCTCCAGACGGCCGTTCCGCTCAAGAATGATCCGCAGGATGTCCCGGATGCGCGGCGCTTTCTGGTTTGCCAGCCCGCCATGTTTGATCGCCTCCGCGATCTCTCCCGTTCCG
>JAQBUX010000223.1 GCA_027623795.1 Chloroflexota bacterium | reverse complement strand
CGAGCTGATGTTGACGATCACCCCTCGCCTGGCTTCCAACATCGGGACAAGCGCCGCCCGCGAGCAGTAGAAGACGCCGCTCAGGTTGACGCCGATGGTCCGCTCCCACTCCGCGTCGGGCAGGTCCCATGCGTTTCCGCTCGGGGCGTCGATGGCTGCGTTGTTGACCAGGATGTCCAGCCGTCCGTACTCGGACATAGCGAACTCGACCAGTGCGCGGTCATCATCGGGGTTGCTCGTGTCCGTGAGCGCGCTCACAGACTCGCCGCCGTCGACCCTGATCTCATCAACGGTGCGGGACGCGTCCTGAAGATCACCTATGACGATCTTCGCTCCGGCCTCGGCCAGCACCAGCGCGATCCCCTTGCCGATGCCCTGCGCGGCCCCGGTCACGATCGCCACCTGTCCGTTAAGCCTGTGGGGATCGGTCATGTGTGTGGCTCCCTTGCCGGCGATTGGGTTTCGAAAGACCAACGACGCCCAGGCGCCGGGGTGGTCCGACCTGCGGCGGATAGTCACTACGGGTACCGATTCTGACCAAAGATCCCCCTCTCCCAGCGGGAGAGAGAGCCTGCCCCGTACTCGATATGGGGGCTGGGAGCCTGTCCTGAGCCCGTCGAAGGATTCGGGCCTAGCGCGCCAGCAAACTCTCGATCAGTCCGACGACGTGGTTTGGCTGCTCGTCCACGACCATGTGCGCCGCGTCAGGGACGACGTGGACCGCTGCGTTCGGCATCTGTGATGCGAAGCGCTCGGCGTAACCGGGCGGGATTATGCCGTCCGACTCGCCCCAGATCACCAACGCAGGTTGTCGCACTCGATGGAGTCGCTTCGACAGGCCACGGTTTGGGATCGGCCACAGGTACTTTGCCGCCGTCGACATCGACTTGGAACGTTCCACGAGGTAGCCGATCGTCGCCTGTCCGGCGTCGGTTGCGGGGTCGACCTCAGTCATGCGCGCCTGTGGCGCGGTTGCGATGGCGACGGCGACCTCTGACTTCACGTCCGCATACATGGCGGCGGCCAGTTCCGGGAGGGAGACAGAGAACAGGTCGATCACGGGGCTCGCGTCGTTCCACAAACCGAACGGCGCCGCAAGGGCGACGTGGCTGAAGCGAGCAGGCTGGGTCGCCGCCAACTCCGCGGCGAACATGCCGCCGAGCGAGTGGCCGACGATCGGCAGGTTGTCCAGGCCAAGCTCATCGAGGAGGTCCAGGTAGAAGAAGGTCAGATCGTGGATGTCATGGAGCTTCTCGGTGCCGGTGGACTCGCCGAATCCCGGTGTGCGTGGCGCTATGACGGTGTGTCCGTTGGCTAGCCCCTCGAGCAGCGGGGTCCACTCCAGCCCTGCGACTCCGTGCAGGTAAAGGAGAGGATCGCCCGACCCGCCCTCAAGCACGTCCACCTGGAAATCACCGTTGCGGACCGAGACCGATCGTTCTTTCATTTGTTTCCTCGTGCTGACCGATTATTGTTGATCGTGGTCGAGGGCGGTCGCCCGGTCTGTTGTATTTGACGAACTGACGCGATGGCGTGCCGACCGCCCCGGGCGGTCCCCCTCATCCTTACGACGGGCTCGGGACAGGCTCCCAACCCTCTCTCGCCGTGGGGAGAGGGAGCGGATTAACCGCCAACGGCCCCCATCGCGATCTGGCCGAGCGGCTAATCTGCGGGCGTAGCTGCCGGAGCGGATACGCCGCCGCGGACGATGGCGTTTTGCGGCCACCAGTGGTCTTCGTACTCCGACCACAGGTGCCTGAGGTTGGGGATCACTTCCTGCGCCGTCCGCCGGATGTTCTCCTTCGCAAGCTCGTGCGGGATAGAGCCGAACTGGTTTAGAAGCATCAGGTGGCCGATGCGCAGATCCTTGCTCACCTGCTCAAGCTGCTCGGTCACTTGCGACGGCGTGCCGGCCACGACGTTCCCGGCCTCACGCAACTCATCGAATGACAGTTCCTTCGTATCGGCGCGCCCGAAGCTCGTCGTCTGCGCCATCAATCCGGCCTTTATCGTGTCGATCGTCCGGTAACCGGGCGGGTCGGCGAAACCGGGGTAGATGTGAAGCATCTTGTTGAAGAAGTACTCGGTGTGCGCCGCGTACTTGTCGTGCAACTCTTGCTCGTTATCGGCGACGCAGACAAGCTGCAAGAATCCGGCGTGGTACGGGTTATCAACCCCGGCGGCGTTGGCGACCTTCCAGAAGCCGTCCATCACCTGCTTGCCGCGCTTGTAGCCGCTGTACGACAGGTATGCGTAGAGATGGCCCTTGTCGATACAGGTGTTCCAGGTCTCGATAGACCCTGCGCCGGGGACCCAAACGGGGGGCCGGGGCTTCTGAAGCGGGCGTGGCCACAGGTTGACGTAACGGAGCTGGGTGTACTTGCCGTCGAACGAGAAGACCTCTTCCTCTTCCCACGCCCGCAGGATCAGTTCTTCCGCCTCGGCATACTTCTCCCGCAACTGTGACGGGTTCGAGCCGTAGCCGTAAGCGGTGTCCATGGCAGACCCGACCGGGAATCCGGCGACGAGGCGCCCGCCGCTGATGCAGTCCAGCATCGCGAACTCTTCTGCGACGCGGATCGGCGGGTCGTACAGGGCGATCGAGTTGCCCATGATGATGATCGCCACGTCCTTGGTTTCCCGGGCCATCACTGAACCCATCAGGTTCGGCGACGGCATGAGGCCGTAGGCGTTCTGGTGGTGCTCGTTGACGCAGATGCCGTCGTAGCCCACCTCTGCGGCGTACTTGAGTTCGTCGAGCGTTTCGTTGTACGTGCGACTGGCGATCTCGGCATCGAACAGGCTTCGCGGCACGTCTACCCATACGCTTCGGTTTTTCTCACGGAAGTCCTCCGGAAGGTCACGGTACGGGCAGAGGTGGAACATCTCGATCTTCATCTGGGCCCTCGCTTATGCGGGTTGGCTGCCGTCCTGGATATGAGCGGTCGATTAGCGGGAGAACGTGGCCTTGAGGCGTGCGGTCGCTTCGCTCAATGCGACACGTGAATCGTCGTAAATCCCGACGGCTCCATTGAAGCCGTGGATCATGCCATCGTAGCAGGTGTAGGTCACGTCGTTGCCCGCGGCCTTCAACGCTCCGGCGTACGCCTCCGCTTCGTCGACCAACGGGTCGTACTCAGCGGCGATGATCGTCGTGGCTGGCAGGCCGGAAAGGTCGGACGCCCGTATCGGGGAGGCATAAGCGTGCGAACCCTCACCGTTCGGTCCAATGTAGTGATCCCAGAACCACACCATCGAGTCCCGGGAGAGCATGTAGCCGTCTGCGTTGGCCGAGTACGAGGCGGTACTGAAATCGTGGTCGATCACGGGGCAGAACAGGACCTGGTGGGAGATACCGGGCCCGCTTCGGTCACGCGCCATGAGGGCGACGGCGGCCGAAAGGTTGCCTCCCGCAGAGGTACCGGCGACGGCGATGCGAGAGCCGTCAGCGCCGAGTTCACCCGCATTCTTGTGCGCCCAGACCAGCCCGGCGTAACAGTCCTCGACGGGCTCAGGGAAGCGGACGTCCGGGGAGAGCCGGTAGTCGATCGATACGATCACGGCGTCCGTGCTGTTCGATATCACGCGACATGCGGGGTCTTCGGTTTCGAGATCGCCAATAACCCAACCACCGCCGTGGAACCAGACGATCAGTGGGTGATCGGTTCCGTCAGACGGTGTGTAGATACGGACCGGCAACTCGCCCGCCGGCCCGGGGATTACCGTGTCCCGGATACTGGCGACGTGGTCAAGCTCGCGTGGCGCAGCGGCGGTGCGTTCTTTGGCCGCTGCTCGCGCCGCTTCCGGCGTCTGCGTATTCAGATCTGGCAGGTTTAACTCTTCGGTGGCCTTCAAGACCGCCGCAACCTGTGGATGTAGAGCCAACTGTGACCTCCCGCTACGTGTCCGGAGGGGCGCATTGTACGTGCGCAGGCGGTGGAGTGTTGAGATGTGCGGGGAGACGGCTTACCCGTCGACCGCATACCTGCGAAACTCTCGGCGGTGTCAGAGTCGCACGGCGATGCTCGTGATTACGGAGAACTCAAATGCAGACCCGACTATTCAGACTCGACGGAAAGTGCGCACTCGTGACGGGCGCCGCACAGGGGATCGGCCGCGCAATCGCGCTGGGTCTTGCGGGCGCCGGTGCGCGTGTGGCCGTGACAGACGTCCCCTCAAAGCGGTCCAAGATCGACGCCGTGTGCGACGAGATCAGGGCTGAGGGCGGAGAGGCCCACGGGTACGGGTTCGACGTAACCCGTACCTCCGAGATCGCGGCCGTTTTCGATCGGGCGATCGGCGACATGGGCGGGTTGGACATACTGGCCAACAACGCCGGGATAGCGGCCCGCCGTCCGGCGATGGAGGCGACCGAGGAGGACTGGGACCGGGTCCTTAACGTCAACCTGCGCGGGCTGTTTTTCTGCGCTCAGGCGGCGGCGAGATACATGAAGGATCACGGGGGCGGCCGCATCATCAACACCGGCTCGCAGGTCGCCGAGTCGGCTCGTATCTGGAATGCTCCCTACACGGCGAGCAAGGGCGGGGTGGTGAGCCTGACGCGGGCGCTGGCGGTCGAGTGGATCCAGTACGGCATCAACGTGAACGCCGTCGGACCGGGGCCGGTCGACACCGAGCTGGTCGCCGATACCCCGCCCGAGTTAGACGCGCAGGTCGCCCACCGTTCGCCGATCGGCCGACGGCTCGATCCCGAGGACATCGTGGGCGCGGTCGTGTACCTTGCGAGTCCTGCGGCGTCGGGAGTTGTGGGGCATCATCTGCTGGTGGACGGCGGATGGGTAGCGGGTTGAGATTGGCTGCACCCGTCTTCCACGGTAGTGTCCTGAGTCTGAAGTTCGGTAGCAAAAGCGTGCGACGCTGGCGAGGATCTCATCGGCTGTCTTGGTCCATTTGAAGGG
>JAQBUX010000222.1 GCA_027623795.1 Chloroflexota bacterium | reverse complement strand
AAACCCGCACCCACGCCAATCTGACGGGCTACCGGTTTCTCGCCTCGTTCCGAAGGCGTTCTTTTTCCTCCGGCGGGAGCGCGTTCCAGTGGACATCCCACAGCGCTCCCTGAAGGGCGTACAGGAACACGACACTGGTCTCGCTCGGGAACAGGTCTGCGACAAGGTAAAAAGCCTGAACCGGACCGGCCGCCTCAAGTTGTTCGACCGTGTTGATGCCCACGGCCTTCAACTGGCGTGAGCTGACAGGTCCCAGGTTCTTGAGGTCCTCAAGCTCCAACCTATTCGTAGCGCCGTACTCCCCGGTCACCGGTCCAGCTCCGGCAGGCTCGGCGTCCGGTCTGCCCACGGACGCAACTGCTCGAAAAGCGCCGCCGCCCTGATCACTGCGGCATCGTCGGCGTACGGCCCGACGATCTGAAGCGCAACCGGTAGCCCGTCACCGGCGAACCCGGCCGGCAGCGTAATCGCCGGATGACCGGTCAGGTTGAACGGGTGGGTGTACGGGTACCAGTTCTGCCTGATGATCCCGACTTCGCGCCCCTCGATCACGACCGGATCGTACAGATCCAGGTCAGACTCCAGAGCGGTCCGGGTGAGCGTCGGCGTCATGACGAGGTCGTACTCTCTGAACCAACCCTGCACCTCCCGGAAGAGCTGTGTTCTCTGGTATATCGCCTTCTGAAGTTCCTCCGCCGAGTAGTTGGACGCCTCCGTGATCGAGCGGAGGAAGGTCGGCGTCATCCTGTCACCCCACTCCTCCACGTAACCGCCAAAGCGCGCCCGCCACGCGGCCTGGCTGAGAACGCGCCAGAACGGCTCGGGTGTGACGAATCCATCGTCGACCTCGACGACCGTTGCGCCGGCCTCCTCAAACGCACGGGCCGCCCCGTGTGTGATCGCGAGCACCTCGGGATCGACGACTTCGTTTCCGAGCAAGGGGCGCCACGCGATCTTCTTCCCCTCTAGCCCGCCGGGCGATGCAGCGGCTTCAACAAAGTCCTGGCGTTGCCTGCCCATCGAGTGCGCATCCGACGGGTGCGGACCGGACATAGCCTGGAGCATGAGGGCGGTGTCGCCGACGGTGCGTGTCATGGGGCCGACGTAGATGTTTGCGCCAAACGAGTCCGGCGCAGCGTCGTGCGGGACCGTGCCTAGCGTCGCCTTCATGCCGACGATTCCGTTCGCCGCTGCCGGTATGCGGATCGATCCGCCGCCGTCGGTGCCGACGTTCAGCGGCGCAAGCCCGGCCGCAGCGGCAACCGCCGCCCCGCCGCTCGACCCGCCCGCGATACGGCCGCGGTCCCATGCGTTTGGCGTATCGCCGAACAGGGGCGCCCGCGTGAAAGGCTTGTGGCCGAACTCCGGCGTCGTCGTCTTGCCGACCATGATCGCCCCGGCCGCGCGCAGCCGGGCGACCGCTACCGCATCGGTCTCCGGGACGTTGTGCTCGAATATCAACGAACCCATCGTCGTACGAACGCCACGGGTGTTCACAAGGTCTTTGACGGAAAAAGGCACGCCGTGGAGCGGACCGAGTTCGTCGTTTGTTGCTACCGCCCGTTCGGCGGCGCGTGCTTCCGCCATCGCTTCGTCGCGTGCCACTGTGATGAAGGCGTTCAGCACGGGCTGCGAAGCCTCGATGCGACGGAGCGCGGCCTCAGTGATTTCCACCGGCGAAACCTGGCGCGTGCGCACTAGCCCGGCGAGCTCCATCGCGGACGTGTACGCCATCCGTTCAGATGACATAGACCCTCCCCCAAAGGACCGGAACGACCATTCCCTCCCCAGGGAGCGCGTTCCTCAGTGAAGATGTACCGCGTCGAGCCGTCGCTGCCAACCCCGAATCCGGGTTAATCCGGCGTTCAGGCCTGTAGGATTCCCATCCGACACTTGCGCACTTCTCAGGTAGTTCACAGGCGTTTCAAGCGCCGCACGCCAGAAGTCACCCGCCGAAATTCACCCGGAGGAACAAACGTCCTGAAGGTCTCACTCGCATACGGCGACGGACGGTTGCCGCTTACACTCCCGGAAGAGCGGACGACCGTCGTCACGCCGACCTTCCGGCCTGCGTTGCCTGATCCTGAGCGTGCCCTGCGAAACGCCCTTCGATCGCCGATCGGCCCCAGCCCTTTAAGAGAGCTTGCACACAAAGGACAGCGGGTCGCGATCTCCGTATGCGACGTGACCCGCGCCCAACCGCGGAGGTTGATGGTGCGCGCGATTCTCGACGAGCTTGAAGGCTTGATCCGGCCTGAAGATGTCACGATCCTCATCGCTACCGGGACACATCGGGCCAACACTGATGACGAAATTCGCGGCATGCTTGGCGGCGAGATCACGTCCGCCTGCAGGGTCGTCAATCACGTCGCCCGCGACGAAGGTTCGCTGATCGATCTCGGCGTTGTCGGCGACGGCGTGCCGGTGAAGTTGAACCGTGATTGGGTCGAGGCCGACCTCCGGATTACCACCGGGTTTGTCGAGCCGCACTTCTTCGCCGGGTTCAGCGGCGGCCCGAAAATGGTCGCCCCGGGGCTGGCGGGCATCGAAACAGTTTTGACGCTGCACGATGCCGCCCGCATCGGCCACCCGGACGCAACCTGGGGAGTGATTGAAGGAAACCCGGTCCACGATGACGTGCGCGCTATCGCCCGCGTAGCCCCACCGGCGTTCAGCATGGATGTCGTACTCAACAGCGAGCAAAAGATAACCGGCGTGTACGCGGGCAACCTGTTCGCTATGCACGCCGAGGCTTGCAAACAGGCCAAAGTCGACTCGATGCAGCCGATCCGCGAGCCATTCGACGTGGTGGTGACGAGCAACTCCGGGTATCCGCTCGATCAGAATCTGTATCAGGCGGTGAAGGGGATGTCAGCCGCCGCCCGCGTGGTCAAGCGCGGCGGACTGATCGTGTGCGCCGCCGAGTGCCGCGACGGCATACCCGGTCACGGGTCGTACGCTGCAATCCTCGCCTCGCAGCCCGGCCCCGAGGCGCTACTTGAGATGATCGAATCGCCCGGCTATTCAGAGCCGGACCAGTGGCAGGTGCAGATCCAGGCGAAGATCCAGATGCAAGCACGCGTTCTGGTGAAGGCGGGCGAGTTGACCGACGCCGAGCTTGCGGCCGCACATTTCGAGGCCGTCGAGGACATCGAACAAGCGGTCGCCGCGGCGGGCCCGGATGCGTCCATCTGCGTCCTCCCCGAAGGTCCGCAAACGATTCCTTACATTTCATCAGCCAACCAGATCCGTCTCTGAGAGATCACGAAGCGAGTGCGGTGCCACGTCATCCTGAGCGAAGCGAAGGATCTCGCTTTTCCATCCGACGAGATTTACTTCGACAAGCTCAGCACAAGCTTCGCCGCGGGCTCCTCAGAATGACTCGCTCCAAGGACGAAAGTTGGGGGTAGCCTGAGCCCATGCCAGAAACAAGGATTCGTCCCGCCGTTCCCGGCGACGCCATCGCGATCGTCCGCCTCGTCAGATCGCTTGCCGTGTACGAGAAGGAGCCGGTCGAGACGGTCCTCCTCACCGAGGCCGATGTCCTCCGTGATGGGTTCGGCGAGTCGCCACGGTTCGAGACGCTCCTCGCCGAGTTAGACGGCGTGGCCGTCGGCTTCGCCCTGTTCTTCCACAACTACTCGACGTGGCAAGGACGGCCGGGATTGCATCTGGAGGACCTTTACGTGGAGGAGCAGGCCCGCGGCCACGGGCTGGGTCTAGACCTTATGCGAGAGCTTGCACGCATCGCCGACGAACGCGGCTGCGCCCGGTTCGAGTTATCGGTGCTGGACTGGAACCCGACGCGTGAGTTCTACGACCGGCTCGGCTTCGAACACATGGATGAGTGGCTGATCTACCGGCTGTATGCGAGCGGGATCAAGGAATTGGCCGTCGGATAGCAAGCCGCTCGGAACAGATCTGGCGCGAGGTTCGCGCCCCGCTCAGCTCCGCCTACTCTGAACGGACCGGGAACGGACCGGAACGGGGACCGGCTCGCCGGGTCGCAACCGCTTCTGGATCAGCCACCAGACACCTGTCGCGAGCACGCCCGAGACCGCGCCATTGACCATCGCCGACTCGGCCGAGTACGCGCCGACCCACGGCGTGAACAGCACCAGCAGGAACGCCCAGAAGAAGCCGTAACGGAATGCGCGTACAGGAGTGGCGCTACGCCAGGCGGTTAGAAACACGCCGCCGGTGAGCGCCATGACGAGCATTGAAATCATGAGCATGCCGAGAGTCATCGCGGCGGCAGTTTAGCATCCGGAACCGTGTAAGCAAGTTTCACTCTCCTGGACTGAGACTCCAGATCGTAACGGCCGCTATCGGCGCGTGCGGGGGGGAGTAAGATGCCCTCGCCGTGGGTGACCTGCCTGCGCACCACTCCAGCTCACTGGAGAACGTCTTGGTTACGAGCGAAGTCAAGATCGCCGACACGGTTACGGGTCCGATACCGCCACGGGTAGACAGCACGGATTGGCCCGGCAAGATCCACACCCGCATCCAGGACGTTGTCGACGCTTACGGCGCTGCGCCGTGGTCACGTTCGCTGATCCATGACGAACGCAACAACGTCACACTTATCGCCAACGACCCCGGAACGGGCAACATCCCGCACTGGCACAAGGACTTCGACGAGTGGTGGATCGTGATGCGCGGGACGCTCCAGTGGCACTACACCGGTGGCAAGGTGGTGCGGGCAAACGAGGGCGATGTCGTCTGGGTCCCGCGGGGTTCCGTCCACCACATCCAGAACGTCGGCGAAGGCCTTTCGCTAAGGCTTGCCGTCTCGCAACCGCCGGCCGAGCACTACGCGGCGCCATGCGGCGTCTGTGACTACGCGCCCGATGTCGACCCGGTGTTCGGGATCGCAGACGTCGTGGCCCCGGGCTCGATAAAGATCGCCGATACGGTCACGGGTCCGATCCCGCCA
>JAQBUX010000221.1 GCA_027623795.1 Chloroflexota bacterium | reverse complement strand
TGGCGTAGGTAGAGGAGAGATCAGGCCGGATGACGCGATGGTTAAAACACCACCTTGACGGACGTGACCCGTCCTCCTTCCCGCCGAGGCCCCGGGTCTATAGTTGACGTGCTGGCGCACATCGGTCGGAATCAGTTACGCGTCGGCGACTCTGGAGACGTTGGAATCGCAGATGGCCCATCGGTAAGGCGGAGTATGCGGACCTCCCGACAGGCCCTCGCCCCATGACGGGCCGCCTCCCCCGCAATCGCGGCAAAGCCGTCGCGTTCATGTCGCTCGGCATCCCGGCGGGCGCACTGATATTTGTGCCGCTCACCCAACTCTTGATAGATCAGGTGGGCTGGCGCAACGCATGGATATGGCTCGCGATCATGGGGATGGTTGTGATCATCCCGATTTCTCTGATCTTTGTCCGTCGCCAACCGGAGGACATCGGGCTACTTCCGGACGGAGACGATCCAGTAGATTCAGGTTCACAGGCCGTACGGGGAAGGATGGTGGCGGAGATATCATTCACGGCGAGCGAGGCTGTCCGGACCGTCAACTTCTGGAGCCTTGTCGTCGTGTTCAGCATGGTGATGCTCGCCACCGGCCCGATCGGAGTTCACCGTATTCCGGCGTTCCTGGATCGCGGTGTCGATGCCGGACTCGTTTCGCTGGCGACTGCCTTCGACGCTGTCGTCGCCGGGGCGGCGACCTTCGCCTTCGGTTTCTCTGTCAGGAAAGTTCCCGCCCGCTTTCTCGGCTCATCAGGATTCATTTTCCTGGCCGTAGCCAGCGTGATCACGATCTACGCCGACAACTTTGGCCTCGTGTTCCTTTCGATGGCGGTATTTGGGGCCGGTATCGGCGGGATGATATTTTTGCAGACCTATATATGGGCCGAGTACTTCGGGCGCGAGCATCTCGGCAGCATCCGCGGTCTCGTCATGCCGATAAACCTGATCGTTGGCGGGACCGGCGCGCCGGTCGCCGGGTACGTGCACGATCGACCGGATCGTACGATTCGATCTGGTGGGTCGGGGTGGGCCTTATGACCGCCGCCGCCGTGCTCGTCGCTCTGACTTCGGCGGTCCGAAAGCCCGTTCGCCCTGGACCGCCGTCCTCGATCACGCCCGCTCCGGCCGTGTGAACCGGAACGGCAATCCCGCCGGAATTACTGCCCGGTCGGGTCGGCTGATCGGCGCAAATGCCGGGCGTTGACCCGCGTCTGATCGACGCGCGGTTACGATTGTTCGCGGGCGCCGCCTATCCGGGTTACTGATCTCGGACGTCAATGCGGCGTCTCGCGAACGGTCATCACGATGCAATCAGGACACGTCCCCGGCGGCGGCCGGATGGGCTTCAACCGGCCGGTTCCGGACGCGCCTGAGCGCCCGGTGCGCCGGGACACGCTCTGGCGCACCTTCGCCCTTTACCGGCCATACAGGCGTCGCCTCTCCGGGGTGATAGCGTCCGTCCTGATAAATGCGGGCCTGGGGGTCGTGCCGCCGTTGCTGGTCGCCACCCTCATCGATGACGTGATCCCGAGCGGTGATACGCGCAAACTGCTCACGATCGTCGGCATCATGCTCGGCGTGACCGCGGCATCGGGCGGGTTCAACCTGCTCCAGGCCCATCTGAACACCCGCGTCGGTCTGTCCGTTATGCGGGACCTGCGTGGCAGGTTGTACGGCCATCTGCAACGGCAGCCGATCTCGTTCTTCGCCGGCACGCGCACGGGTGAAATCCAGTCGCGCCTCACAAACGACGTGACCAACACCCAGCTCGTTCTGACCGACACGATCAGCACGATCGTGTCGAACGCCTCCATCGTGACCGCTTCCGTCATCGCGATGCTGATCATCTCCTGGCAGTTGTCGCTTGTCGCGCTCGGCGTGACGCCGATTTTCGTGTTCTTCACCGTCAGGGTGGGCCGACGCCGCAGGCGGTTGACGCGTGAGGCGCAGCGGGCGGTAGCGGAGTTGACGGCGAGCGCCGGGGAGACGCTTTCGGTGTCCGGCGTGATGCTCGCCAAGACCTTCGGACGAGAGCGCGAGCAACTCGACCGGTTCGACGCCACGAACGAGGAGTTGACACGGGTCTCGATTCGGCAGCAGATGACCGGCCGGGGGTTTTTCGTGCTCGTCCAGACGTTTTTCGGCATGGCGCCGGCCATCATCTGGGCCATCGGCGGCTGGATGTTCTTCAACGGCCGCGGAGATATATCGGTCGGTGACATCGTCGCCTTCACCGCCATCCAGACCCGGCTTCTTTTCCCGCTCGCCGGGTTGCTAAACCGCGGCGTCGACGTCTCCAGCGCGCTTGCGTTGTTCGAGAGAATTTTCGAGTACCTGGACCTGGAACCGGACATCACAGACCCACTGGACCCGGTCCCTATAGATCGCGGCTCGATCAGGGGAGAGGTCGCGTTCCGCCACGTCAATTTCCAGTACGACGCGGCACGCGGCGTGGAAGATAGCTTCGGGCTGGAGGACATCACCTTCACGGCCGCCGCTGGTCGGCTGACGGCGCTTGTCGGCCCGAGCGGATCAGGAAAGACCACGATGGGCTACCTGATGTCCCGGCTATACGACGTCGGCGATGGATCTGTCTCGATCGACGGCATTGACCTCCGAGACATGGCGTTGCGAGACCTGTCGGGACTCGTCAGCGTCGTGAGCCAGGACCCGTTCCTGTTCCACGCATCGATCGGCGACAACCTGCGTTACGGCGACCCGACCGCAACTGACGAGGACCTGGCCAGGGCGGCGAAGGCGGCGCAGATCTATGACACGATCGCCGGGCTATCCAAGGGGTTCGATACGATCGTCGGCGAGCGCGGCTACCGGCTGTCCGGCGGCGAGCGTCAGCGTGTTGCGATCGCACGCGCCGTTCTGGCAAATCCCCGCGTCCTTCTTTTGGATGAGGCGACCAGCAGCCTGGACACGCGCTCGGAGCGGCTTGTTCAACGCGCGCTCGGGGAGTTGATGGAGGGCCGGACGACGGTCGCGATCGCGCACCGCCTGTCCACCATCATCGCCGCAGATCAAATCCTGGTCATACTGAACGGCCGCATCGTTGATAGGGGCACATTCGACGAACTGGTCACGCGCTCGGGCCTGTTCCGCCAGCTTTACGAGGAGCAGTTCACGGCGATACCGGGCGATCTCCCGCCGCTGGAAGCCGGGGGAGTGAGTGCTCCGGGATCGGAGCCTGTAAGGGGCCCGGTTCCCGAACCAGCGGATTGAAGCGTCAGGTTTCGATTGATGAGGCGTGCGAATTGCCTGAAGAGTCGTTGATCCCAAAGTCCGACGGTCGCCGTTTATTCGGACTCGATCCCCCGAACTACGAGGCAGCGCGTCCCGCATATCCGAACTCGGTGTACGAGTTCCTGCGGCACGCGATGTGGGCTGTCTCAGGGCGCTCGCACCCTGGAGATAGGAGCGGGGTCCGGCCTCGCTACTTTGGACCTGATCGCCGGCGGCGCCGATCCTGTGTGTGCGATCGAACCCAACCCGGTTCTGGCGGACCGGTTGAGGGGTGCGGTCCGCG
This sequence comes from Chloroflexota bacterium, assembly GCA_027623795.1. Lineage (GTDB taxonomy): Bacteria > Chloroflexota > Dehalococcoidia > Lucifugimonadales > Lucifugimonadaceae. The sequence continues at coordinate 1,412 of JAQBUX010000221.1, read as the reverse complement.
GATCGCGCGCTACGATCGAGGTGATGGAAACCGCCTTCGAGGACACTCAACTGCCACAGAATTATTTTGATCTGGCGGTGGCGGCCACGTCATTCCATTGGATCAGCCCGGCGCCGGGACTCGCCAGGGTACGAGAGGTACTCCGCCCGGGCGGAGCGTGGGCGATGTGGTGGAACGTGTTCGGCGACCCTGAACGAGCCGATCCATTTCACCACGCAACACACAGGCTTCTGGAACCTCTGCATCGCAGCCCGTCCGCGGGGGAAAACGGGCGGCCGCCGTTTGCGCTTGATGTCGAGAAGCGCACCGCCGAGCTCACATGGTCAGGACTGTCAGAAGTGGAGCACAGAATCACGCGGTGGCCCCTTGTTCTCGATCCGGACGGTGTACGGTCTCTGTATGCGACATTCTCGCCGGTCAGCCGACTCCCTGAGTCAGAACGCAGGGCGCTGCTCGATACGCTCGCCGGGGTTGCCGCCACACAGTTCGCAGGTCGCGTGGAGCGCAACATGGTCATGATCGTGTACTCGGCGCACAAGCCTGAAGATATGTAATTCGACGGCCGATCTATCATTGCGTCGGTCGAAAATCGCTTCCTGCCCCTGGTTCAAAAAGCTTACGAAAAGGACCGCCAATGCCCCCGGTGACCCCCGTGATGCTCGTCCGGCCGCCCCTCGGGATTCTTTACGACGACGGGTTCTGGGACGAGATGGCGGCCGCAGGGATCAGCGAGGTCACAATCCAGTGGCTCGCGTTGCTGGACGACCCGGCGAACAACGACTCTGGCGGCTCAACGTATCCGCAGCCGGAGGACACACACCCGCGTGGGCTGGCGGCGGTCGGCGGCGAATCTGTTACTCGGACGCCCGTCGCAGCGTTTTCGCCTGATCGTTCCCTCTATGAAGGGCTTGCCTACCAGCCGCCCGAGATGCCGGACTCGGTCGCCGATGAAAGCGAACGCCTGAAGGGGGTGATCGCGCGCGCGTCCGAGCGCGGCTTTCGGATCAATCTGGTTGACGACAAGGGCTACTTTCTTCTGGGCACGTTCGGCACCGGCCGGCAGGAGTCGGCCGCGTTCTGTCTGAACGACCCGGAACTCGCCGGGTATGCCGTCGCTCGCACCCGCGACACGGTCGGTAACTTCCCGTCGCTTGCGGGAATGATCCTGGACGGGCCGGACTTCAAGTGGGAGATAAAGCCCGGACACCGCGACGACCTGTTTGCCGAGGAGTGCGGCTGACGGCATTGCCAGCGGGTCGCGGAGCGGCTCGGCATTAACTACGAGCGGGTTCTGGAGGGGCGAGACGACTTCGCCGACCAGTTGCGGTCGCTGACTCCGGAGAGCGCGGCGGACGCCGTCGCCAACCGGGGTGGTATGTTCGGCGGATTCGACCAGTGGTCGGAGCGCCCGG
>JAQBUX010000220.1 GCA_027623795.1 Chloroflexota bacterium | reverse complement strand
CGAGGTACCTAACTCTCTACCCTCGACCTGCGGCATTCCGCATTGCCAGGAAGGGTGGAAGACGGTGGCTCCCATATCCAAGGGCGGCGGCGACGATTTTGCCGCCCCCCGCGCGCGCATGAAACCGGGCGATCGAGACACGCCCGCCTCGGCCAACGACGCCGCTCTCACGACGACGGTAGACCTCATCCCGGCTCCCGCATTCATCTGTGATCGGGACGACGGCACGGTTCGCTACGCAAACACGCTTATCGAGCCGTACATGGGATTACCGAGCGACGAATTCATCGGACGCCCTGTTGCTGACTTCTACGTCGATCCCTCCCTTCGCGCGGAGTTTCTGAAGCGGTTAGAGAAGGAGGGCGTGCTCTCAGGACGAGAGTTGACGGTCATAGCTGACGACGGCACGGAGTCCTGGATAAATATCTCGAACCGCCCCGTCGTATTCGAGGGCAGGCCGGCGATCCTCACGGTTTTCAACGACATAAGCGCCGTCAAACGAGCGCAATTGGCGTCCGACGCCGAGAGGATCCGGGCCTCTGCGCTATCCGATATCAGCGCCATCCTGGCCCACGGCAGACCGAACCGCGAGGTGTACAGGCAGATATCTGACCTCGTGCAACGTCTCGTGCGTTTCGACCGATTCACTGTTGCCCTGCTCGACCCGGACGGGTCTCAATTCACTCTCGTATTCGTCCGTGGCACCAGAATCAAAGGGTGGGGACTTGGAACGAAACACGGCGTCGAAGCGGGGCTGAGTTCGCATGTCACACAAAATCGGACCGGCCTTGTTCTCCACTCAAGCGGCCCGACGGCGGTTCTGGAGAAGTTCCCATCCGTCAATAAATCCATCGACGCCGGCCTGAAATCATTCCTGTCTGCGCCGATGATCGCAGATGGCCGCGTTGTCGGAACGGTCGACCTGCGATCGAAAACCGATCGTATATATACGGAGGCCGACCTGGCGACCATCGAGCGCGTCGCGGCCCTCCTCGCCCCCGCCCTCGAACAGGCGCGGCTATATGCCGATCTAGAACGGGAGGCAAGGGAGCGCAAAACTGTCGCCGAGATCGGACGCGTCATCAGCTCATCTCCGGACGTGGACAGCGTCTACCACCGATTCGCCGAACTGGTTCGAGAGATCATCCCGGCCGACCGCGTTGTCGTGTCGGCATTGGAGGACGAAGGACAAAGTTTCGTCGTCCTCCACTCTTCCGGCGTGCACACCCCCGGGCGCGAACCGGGCCAACGTGTGCCCACGAAAGGTTCGATAATCGATGAGGTCACCCGTACCCGCCGTCCGGCCGTAATTCACACCGTCGATCGCGATGAAATCGCCCGGACATTCCCGGCGCTGCTTCCGCAGTATGACACCGGCGTACGGTCATTCCTCTCACTCCCTCTATTTGCGGGGGACCGAAGCGTAGGGGCGCTTCATTTCTACTCCAAAACGGTCGGCGCCTACGACAGCCACCTCGTAATGCTTGCGGAGTCGGTAGCGAGCGAGATCGCCGGAGTTATCGCCAACGCACGTCTCCGGACCGTTGAGCGGCGGGCGGCGAGGGAGAATGCCGCTCTCGCCGCGCTCGGGAGGACGCTGAGCCGCGCGAAGATCGAGGCCGCTGATCTAAACGAAGCGGCTGAGATCATCACCGAACTACTGCCCTTCGACCGTCTCGCCATATCTGTGATCGATATCGAGCGCGGTGTATTCACCGTGGTGTACGGATTCGGTGTGGAAGATGGTGGCCGGAAAGTGGGCGCCACACTCGGCCTGGAAGACAGCATCTGTCAGGCGCTCATCGATACGCGTACTGCGTTCATTATTTCTTCAGACGACCCCGAAGATCTGGCAAGCCAGTATCCGCGTCTACGCCCCGGCATTGATGCCGGATTGCGATCGTTCCTCAACGTCCCTCTCATCGTGGACGACAGGGTCGTCGCGACGATGTCCTACGCGACGCGCAAGCCGGATAGTTTCGAGGAATCCGACCTGCAAACGGCGGAGAGGATCGCCCTCCAACTCGGCCCTGCGCTGGAGAAATCCCGCCTGTACGAAGAGCTTGAACGAAAGTCACGGGAGCGTGAGATCATCGCCGAGATCGGCCGGGCGGTCGGCGAACCGCTGGACTCAAGTGATGTCTTCGAGCGATTCACGGCGCTGGCGAGCAAGTTGATCCCGAACGACCGGATCGCGGTCGTGACGCTGTCGAATGACGGTCTCCATTTTACAGACTCGCACGCCTCAGGCACCCACCCGCCGGAGTACGACCTCGCCGGTTACTACGCCCTCGATGGGACTGTGACCGAGTCGGTTATCCGGGACCGGGCTCCGGTGCTGTTCCGTCCTGCGAGCCGGGCGGAGGCGGCAAAACGGTTCTCCAGATCAGCCACGGAGTACGACGCCGGTATGCGCTGTTTCCTGACGGCGCCCCTGATCTCCACGCTTGGGCCGGTAGGAGCGCTCCACTTTCGGTCGAAAGACCCGGATGCGTTCACAGCGGAACATGTGACACTTGCCGAGAGCATCGCCTCCCAGATCGCCGGCGTTGTCGCAACAAATAAGCTTCGCGAGACGGAGAGGCGGGAAGGGGAAGTTAACGCTGCGCTCGCCGAGATCAGCGCATTCTCAGCGCGGCGCAGACCGGGGAACGAGTTATTTGAACATGTGGCAGATGTGGTCGGGCGTCTTGTGCCGTTCGACCGAATCGGCATCGCCCTGCTCGACGACGATGGCTCCAGGTTCACGCTGGTGTTCGTCCGAGGCATCCCGATCAAAGGCCGTGAGCAGGGGACAGTTCACGACGTCAACGACAGCCTGAACTTGCACGTCGCCGAAAAGTGGAGCGGACTGGTTGTTGATTCGAGTGACCCGGAAGTCACGATCGGAACCTATCCATCTCTCAAGGGCAATCTGGAGGCCGGGCTAAAGTCGTTCCTGACTGCTCCCATGGTGGCGGACGACCGGATCGTGGGCACGATGAGCCTGCGGTCAAACACGGCCAACGCTTACTCCGAGACGGAGTTGAAAATAGTCGATCGCGTCTCCGCCCTCCTCGCGCCTGCCCTCGAACAGTCCCGCCTGTACGACGACCTTGAAAGGGAAGCGCGGGAGCGCGAAATCATCGCCGAAATCGGCAGGGTGATCAGCGCATCGCCGGAGATCGATGACGTCTACGACCGGTTCGTCGACCTCGTGCGGCAGATCATTCCGGGCGACCGAGTTGCGATCACCGCCATGGAAGACGACGGGGCGAATTTCGTGATCCTCCATCAGTCCGGAATGGACGCCCCCGGTCGTGAACGTGGACAGCGTGTATCGACAAAAGGATCGACGATCAACGATGTGACCCGCGATTCCAGTCCGATCCTATTTCACCCGGCAAGCCGGACGGAGGTAGAAGAGGGCTACACCACGCTACTTCCGCTGTACGACGTCGGTCTGCGATCATTTCTTTCGATCCCGCTTTTCGTCGGCAAGCGGAGCGCCGGAGCGCTCCATTTCTTTTCAAAGGTCCCCAACGAATACGACCGGCGCCACGTACTCCTCGCTGAGTCCGTCGCGAGTCAGATCGCAGGGATCATAGCGATCTCACGGTTGAGAACAAAAGAACTCCGTGACGCGGAAACGAACGCCACACTCGCAGACATCGGCAGAATCGTCACATCGTCCCTTGACATACGACCGGTCTTCGACGGATTCGCACAACTGGTTGGTAAGGTCGTGCCGTTTGACCGCCTGGTGGTGACCGCGATCGACTCCGAAGCGGGGACAGCGACCGACAACCACGTTTACGGCGCGTCCGTCCCCGGCTGGGGCGAAGGGACCGTTCACCAGATCACCGGTAGTCCATTCGAGCAACTGTTAAAGACCCGGAGTATCCACCGTAGCGACGATATCGCGACCGACTCGGACTCCGAGGTTCAGGCTCGGGAGGCGATCGCAGCGGCCGGATTGCGGTCATCGTTGATGGCGCCTCTTTGGTCCAACGGTGAGGTGATCGGGTCGCTAAACCTGAAATGCTACGGGGCCGGTGTGTACACCGAACGGCACGTGGAGCTGGCGGCTCGCATCGCGGACCAGATAGCCGGGGCGATCGCCAACGCGCGTCTTTACGAGGACGTGCAGCGTGTCGCGGACGAGCGACGCGCCATGGCGGCCATCGCACTGGCAGCGACCCGTGACCTGGACCTGAAAGGCGTGTTCTCCCGGACCGCGGACGCGTTACGCCAGATCGTAAGTTACAACAGGATCTCGGTGACGTTGTTCGACACCGAATCCGGCCAGCTCAAGGTCGCGTTCGCGCAGGGGAAGGACCTCCCCAAGTTTCACGTCGGCGCCGATGTCACCCCGGCGCCGGGCGATCCGTTCGACGGCGAGCGTTGGACCTGGTCTTCCGGGCTTGAGGCAGGTCAGCGGGCGGACAGCCGATTGCCCTCGCTGGTCACGGCGGCGCTGGGAACACGTAGTCGACACCTTGGATACATCCGTCTACGGAGTGAAACGCAGGGCGTCTACACGTTACGGACCGTAGACCTGTTGGAGCGCGTAGCCAGTTACCTGACACCGGCGATCCAAAACGCCCTCCAACATCAGCAGGCGATTCACCTGGTTGAGGAACGCGAGCGTAGCCTCTTGTTGGACCAGAAAAACCGGGAGTTGCAACAACTGAACGAGGCGAAAAGTCAGTTCCTCTCCACGGTGTCCCACGAGCTCAAGACCCCCCTGACGAGCATCACAGCCTTTACCGACATTCTTATGAAGAACCGCCGCGGTGGCATGACCGACACCGACCTGTCCCAACTGAAGATCGTGCAACGCAACAACCAGCGCCTCGGCAATCTCATCGACGATCTGCTCGATCTGAGCAGACTCGACCGAGGCGCCATGGGTGGATTCAATCGGTCGTCGCAACACCTCAGAGATGGAGGTGTTTCTCGATGGGTATCAACAAGCG
>JAQBUX010000219.1 GCA_027623795.1 Chloroflexota bacterium | reverse complement strand
CCCTTCGTGGGATCGCGCCTATGGCGATTCTCGAGACAGGCTCCGCTCGCTGAGGATCCCGACATCTGGGACGTCTCACGCCTCGACCCAAATCGGTACGCGGCAGTCTACCGATCCCCCGAACCGTGTCCACGGCCGGATGATGCTATTGGCGGCGCATCTGTGATTGCCATCACATGTCTGTGAGGAAACCGTGAGAAAAACCGGTAATTTGGCAATCGACACGTTCAAAGTTCCCGGGCGCAGCGATTTCTCGTAACCCTTCCGGAATGTCCGCGCCGCGAGTTTCCGGGCGCGGGCATTCAAGAAACGGCCGACGCCGACCAGCGTCGCTTTGGCGGGCTGGCAAAGACGAACGCGATCGCTGCGATAGCCAGGAAAATTAGCGTGATGCCAAACGCCAGATCGTACTTTCCGGTGGCGTCAAATATGACGCCCGCCATGATCGGCCCCGCCAGTGTTGGGATGATGACGCCCGGACGCGTCAGGCCGAGGATACCGCCGAAATGCTTGAGTCCGAACATCTCCGTGATCGCAAGGGGACCAAGGGCCCCGACGCCGCCCATCCCGGAGCCGAAGATGATCAACCCTGCCCATACGAATACGGAGCCACCGGAGACGGTCAGTATGGCAAGTCCGGTCACCTGAATAATAATCACGGCGACGTATGCCCAGCGCGCAGTGATGGTCTCGCTCACGCGGCCAAACACGATCTTGGACATCATGGCAAAGAACGCGAGGATGGTGAGTCCCGTCACCGCGGCGCTCGTACTGAATCCAACCTGCTCCAGGTGGGGGATCATCTGCGTGGCGACGACGGTACGTGCGAACTGCTGCAGGGTCATCCCAACCGCGAGAAACCAGAACGCCCGCGTGCGAATCGCTTCGTTGGCGGTGAACCCCTGGAGGGCGGCACGCGCAGCGCGCCCGGCGTCCCCCCTGGGAGCCCAGCGCTTGTTCTTCTCTTTCTCGACATCGGTTGCGTCGTCACGGATAACAATCCAGACGAGGACGAGGACGCCTATCAGCAAGATCGCGGTTCCCGCGAAACCCCAGCGCCAACCCCCGATGGCGATGACCGCGGCGGTGGCCGGAACGGCGATCATCCCTCCGAAGTTGTTGCCGGCAGTGACGAAACCCATCATCCGGCCGCGCGTGGTCGCAAACCACAGCCCGACGATCCGGCCGGTGGGCAACATCGAGGCGCCCGGGGTCCCGGCGAATATCAGCGCGCTGAACGCGTAGAACTGCCAGAGCTCCGTCATGATGGCGCGTAAAAAGAAGCCCGCGATGATGAGCAACAGTGATAGGGCCATCAACCGCCGGGCGCCGTAAGCGTCCATGAACCGGCCGAGGAACGGCGCGAGCACGCCCATGAACACGCCAAGCGTCAGTGACACGTTGATCTGTGTCCGGGACCAACCGAACTCTTCTTCCAACGGGAGGATGAAGACGCCGAAGGCGAACTGGGCCGTGCCGATCGTGGCTCCGAGGGCCAGGAACGTCACGCCTGCGATGGGCCAGCCGCGGTAAATCCCGGTACGGGGCTCGGACGTTTCGGCTAATTCGCCCGTAGCGCTATCTGCATTTGCGATCGAGTCGGCGATGATGCGGTCCTGATCGGGGCCTGGGTCCGGGCGTCGTCAGGGGTCTCCTGGAGTCCGGACCCTGTCGTAGTTGGACGGCGTCCCAATGCTACGCCCTGAGACGCATGCCGGGACCTAGCCTTCGTCCTCGTCGTACTTCAGCCAATCGAAGTCCTGCGCCGGACCTGTGAGCCAGCGCCTCAACATGGTTGAACGGCCGGGCGGCGGCTCGATGCCGAGTCCCATCGTGAGCCGGTTCGAGAAGTTGAACTGACATGTAATTAGCACAACAGAAAGGATCTGCTTGTCGCTCAAGCCGTGCGCCCGAAGACCTTCGACATCAGACTCGCTCGCCGCTTCGGGATTTGACGTCAACTTCACGGCGTAATCACACATGGCTTTGGTCACGGCGTCCAGGTCTGACTTCCGGTAGTCGTCGATCACCTGGCTCGCCAGTTCCGAGTCGTGGGAGTGCTGACGGAGGAACCCTCCGTGGCCCAGCGTTCAGTACCGGCAGTGGTTCACCGCCGAGACGGCGGTGGCGATCGATTCTTCCTGGATTCGCGTGAGCGCCGAACTGCCGAACGATATCGCCTGTGTCATCTCGTAGACGGCGTCCATCGCCCGGGTGTTGATCGAGATCGCTTTCACCACGTCGGTGTATTCGCCTTCGACCGGTGTCGTCCGAATCCAGGTCATCCGTCGCTCCTCTGTCTCTGAACTCAGGCCCTCGGTCCGGGCGGGAAGTGGGCCCGTTCGCTCACGAGTGGTCCCGTTTTCGGCGCCCGCATAGGCAGGTCGTTTGATCTTCTTCATCTTGTTGGCAGTTAGGGTAGTGGACCGAACCCCACAAATGGGTCCGGCCCGCTCTGGTGAAGGGCTTTCGGAGGCTACCCGGGCTAGGCCCGCCCGATGCTTCCCCGGTCAGCGGGAATAGACGACGGCATTCGCCGTGAATCCACTTACGGACGAAGGGCCAACCCCGGGGAACACCTCGATACGAACCGACCGGTCGTCGGTCATCTCGGCGAGAAATGTTCCGATCGAGACGTTCTCGTCGTTGAACACCGGTTCACCCGGCGCCATGCGGACTCGCCCGATCAACTCGTACTTCACGAGGCCATCGGCGACGCCCACGGTCGCCGGGTCCGGCGCGTTCCCCCTGACGCCGTAAGCACCCTGGCAAACCCTGCACGCGTCTTCCGAGATGCCCGTGTTTGCGCCGATCGACACGACCAGAGTCGACGGATCCAGGTGGTCGTATGCGATCGCTAGATGCGTCTCCCAGTAGCTCGGCAGGTCGCTCGTGTATCCGCCGGTTTCTTCCACGAACCAGTTGCCGACCAGCCGCCCATCGATGTCGTAGTCGATCTTGCCGCCGCGCGGCTCGGCGGTACGTGGATTGAACGCCAGAACCTCTGAGCGCAGGGGCTCTTCATAGAAATCGAACGGGTCGAGTGTATGTACCTTCCAGGGCTCTCCGGCGTAACTTTCCGGAACGATGAAACCCGGCAGGACGACCTCCTGGTCATGGACCATGAAGTCCAGACTGGAGGGCGGCGCCTCGGCAAAGACCTGACCGGCCTCGACCGCGAACGCCCCGGTCCATGATTTGCCGAGTTCGAGATCGCCGGTTACGGCCTTGAGCGCGGGGGTGAGCTCGCCCGTGTGTATGAAGGTCGTGAACAGAGTGCAGGTGTGGGCGATGACCAGCCGATAGTCCGGTCGATTGGCGTTCGGCATCCGCTGGACCGTCACGATGTTGCCACCGGCCGGCGACCGGACGACGTAACCATGCCCCGGGTCATCGGAGCTGTCGTGAACGATGTAGATGTGATCGATCGGCGTCACGTGGCTGTCCGCCATCTTGCCCATCGGTTCGATCGAATGGATCACACCCGGATCGATCGGGAAGTGGGTGAACGGGATCCTGCCGGACCCTTCGCACTGCACGGGACCGAACATCGTGCTTACCGGTCTCGCGTTCCCGATCGGGGCCGCGGATTCTGGGCTCGCCGTTCCTCCCAGGTTCGCCAGATTGAGAGGAGCGACGGCGACGGGTGTCGGGGTCCCTTGCTGAAGGTTGTCGAGGGGCTCGATTTCATCCGGAGTTGTGCCAATCGGGTCGTTTTCCACAGTTATGGCGGTCGCAGTTGACGCGTCCGGCGCCGTGTAGACGGGCGGTACGCTCGACGAACCCGGAATCGTGGCGAGCGCGGGTGTCTCGCTGACCCCGGGTCCATGTGAGTCGGTCACAACGGGCGTGACCAAGACACGCGTTTCGTCGGGCGCCGTTGTGATCGACACTTCCGGCGGCAGCACGGTCGACGCCGATTGAGAGGGAACGGCGTCGACCGTCGCGGCTGAGCACGCCAGCAGCAGGCAACAAAATGCGGCAACTACCGTGGCTCTCACTCGACAATCCCCTGACTGACCGTCTCCGACCGCGGACTCTCACGCCGCTCCGCAGGAACTGGACGTCTCGACCTTATCGGTGTCGCTATACCTGGGAAACAAGGTTTGGACGGCTCGCGATGGGTGCAGGCCACAGGCTTTTGTCGAGAGTCGTCGTGACCAGTGCGCCCGGCCGGTCCGACGCTTAAACTCGTCACGCCTATTTGTCAGGAGGGACCACCCCAACTTGGTACAGACCGTATTCGAAGTGACCGCCGCCGTCGGCTTGCTCGGCGCGGCCTTCCTGATACTGCTGTGGCCGTTGATCGCGGGCGGGATGGTGGCCCTGGCGTTTGGCTGGTGGCCATGGGGCTTGCTTGTTGGCGCCGGTACGGCGGCGGTCTGGTTTCCAGGACTCCTGAGCGGCCGACTGACGGGGCGTACCGGACGGTCGACGTTCAACACCGGAAAGTCTGTTGGCTGGTGGATAAGGTCGATAGTCTCCAGCGCGGCGTTCGGAGCCGCCGGGGCCGGTGCGTTCGCCCTCGTTCAGCTCGTACTTGGCGAGATTTAGCCTAGATTTGTAGTCGACGCCTGGGCGCTCCGATCAATCGGGAGCACGAAGACCCGGTTGCTCCAAAAAAGAAGAGCTACGGATCTGGAAATCCAGACGGGCCATCGTTCGTGATCGGACTCGGCCGTGTTCGGGCGCCAGACCAGCCGTTACCAGCCCAGCTCGACCGGCGGCTTCGTTAAACACACCATCTGCCCGTATACAATCCCACCGCTATGCGAATTGACGTTCACGCCCACTTCCTCCCCGAGAGTTGCTCAGACCTGATGCCCTCCGGGCCGGGTCGGAATCCGTTCGGCCCCGCCGCAAACTTGAAGGACGATCCGTCCAATCTGGATGTCCGGTTGCGCGCCATGGATGAGCGTGGCGTGGACATTCAACTCGTTTCCGGCCCCAACTGGCTGCAAAACG
>JAQBUX010000218.1 GCA_027623795.1 Chloroflexota bacterium | reverse complement strand
GTGCAGGTCCGAGGTGTGGAGCAGTTTGAGTAATCTGCGTGTCAAACGGCGTCGCCGTCAGACCCGTTGCTGATCGAGGGAGCCGGCTTACTCAAACCGGCTGCCACGTAAACCGCTCTCTGGAACCCGTCACCTTTCCGATATTGCGGCCGATCCTGAGGTGCCCCGCGAATACCGTCCAGCCTCCGGAAGAGGCGCGTCCGAGGATGTCGCGTCGAGACGTACGCGCCATATCCTGATTCCAGTCGAACATCGGGCACCACGCTGTTTGCGTGACCTGCGCCAGGTTGTGGAACAGGTCGCCGATGACCACGCCGGACTCACCGCCGGACTCGATCAGCACGCACTGGTGGCCGGGGGTGTGACCGTTTGCCGGTAGCGTCTTAATGCCGGGCGCGATCTCCTGCTCACCGTCCACCAGTTTCAACACTCCCAATCCCTCCAACGGCTGGAGCGAGTGGCCGATCGCAGGGACGTTGGGCGCAACCGCGGCGCTCGTCCACTGGTCCCAGTCAGCGCGGGAGACGACATATTGGGCGTTGGGAAATGTCGCACGAGCCGTGTCGCCGTCGTACGTGACGTTCCAGCCAACGTGGTCCCCGTGCGGGTGGGTAGTAATGACAAAATCGACCTCGCCCGGCTCTACCCCGTTTACGGCAAGCTCTTCGAGAAGGCGTCCGGGCACGCCGTCGGGCTCGTGTGGACCGGGGCCCATAGCGGTGTCCACCAACACGACCGGTCCCTCGCCCGATGCAGGACGGATTACGAATGAGCAGTACTGCGTCTGCCACATCCCGTTTTCCAGCGCCAGCGCCTGGTGAGGTTCCCAGTCTGCGGCCGGGACGTCCGGAAAGATCATCGAAACGTCACGCGGCGGCGGGGTAAGGTCTACCAGCGCCGTGACCTGCAAGTTTCCGATCGTCACGCTCGTCGTCATGTGTCCCCCCGGTTACAACTATCCGTCGCTACGACTGCCGGTAATCACGACAACCATCATGCCGCCGGACAGGTACAGAGAATGGAGAAAGAGATTGATTAACCTTGGAATCGTACACCGGGTCGCGAGCCGCGGCTTGGACGAAGCTTCCGGAAAGGCACTTGCCTACCGCGCCGGTAACGTCCACCCTATGATGTCGTGCGTCGGCAAGGCTCCGTTATGTCATCGAGAGATGCGAGCCGGGTCAAAATTGCCGCGTCGATTATTACTCGCCAAACAACGGCGGAATGTCTTCCCGCCGAAAGCAATCTAAAACCCCGAAGACATCCGAAGCAGCCAGGTATCCAGGGAGAAAGCGAATGCCAGGGACAAACGGTAGTTCAAGCGCCACGGTGAAGAGCCTTGCGCTTTCCAGTGTCGCTACCGAGAACGTGGTCGATCTTCCCGACTACGACCGCGAACGCCTGGAGGACATCGGGTTCCTGACCGCGATGTCACTTGTGGTTATGTGCAACTACGCGCAGACCGGCCACTTTGGCGGGCCACTCGCGTACACCCCTTACACCGTCGCATCCCATCTCATCGGTCCAGAGCTGGGCGGCCTCCGATACGACTACCGTCGGCCCAAGCACCCTTACGCCGACCGCTTCATGCTCGCCGGCGGCCACAACGCGCCGGTGACCTACGCCATGTGGATGATTATGGGGGAGGCCCTGGCCCGTAGGCATGCAGCGACCGGCGATGACCGATACAAGGCCGATCCGAACACCTCCATGCTGCCGATCGACGCGCTTGGATTCCGGCGCGGCCGGGGAGCTCTCGACACCCTGCTCCGCGATTACCGCCTGGAAGACCACCCGCTTATGGAACAGGCCAGCATCCGCGGCATCCGCGCTCTTTCCGGTCATGCCGAGACGACCGACCTCACGAACGACGTAAACGGCGGACCGTCCGGCGTCGGCGTAGCCACTATGGCGGGCAAGGCGGCGTTCTGGGACATGGTTGGCGCCCCTGACTCACTCAAGATCCTTGCCATCGAGGGTGAGTTCGCGCTGACTTCCGGCCACTCGCAAGAGCTCAAAACGCAGGCCGTCGCCCAGCAGGTCGGCAAGCGTCTACGTCTGCTGCTGTCTTACAACAACTCCGGTATCGACGACGAACTTGTCGGCAGCGTAATTAAGTCCACCTACGACGGATACAACATCGCCGACCAGTGGTCTTCTTACGGCTGGAACGTGCTGTCGGTCGAAGACGCCAACAAGTACAACCAGGTTGTCGGCGCTCTCAAGACGATGGAGGACTGGGACCCGACAGACGACCGACCGATGATTCTCGTCGGCCCCACCGTCAAGGGCTGGTGGCCCACCGCGCAGGGCGGCTCCATTCCCGGCGGCGGTAACCAGGTGGTCGGGCACGCGAGCCACCCGTACGCGTTCCCCATGAACGGCGACTACTTCCAGAGTCTGGCCCGCACATTTGAAGAGAAGTATGGCGTCGAGTTCCAGGGCATACGCGATGGCGCCGTGAGCGACGAGCGCGAGCGTTTGATCCAGCTCAAGGCCAACATGGATGTGGCCATGTCCGTCCTGGACAAGAACGGGCTGGGCGACTGGCTGGCGGAGCGACTGGTCGAGATCGGCGATTCGGTGGACGACGATATGCCGCTGCGGATCGATCGCAACGTCGACGCGTTCACGGACGAGCGGTTGGCGGTGAGCCGTCTGCCGCGGGAACCGCAAACGGTCACGGTCAAAAACCCCGTTTCCAACGAAGAGAAACAGATCTCGATCAAGCTGTACGAGGAGCCGGGCAATGTGCGCGGCACCAGGCGTGCGATATCAGAGATCATCAAGTGGATGAACTACGTCACGGAGAACCGGTTCATCATCGCCGCCGCCGATCTCGCCGAATCTATCAACGTCGAGGGCGGCTCATTATGGGGCCATTTCGATCCCGTCACGAACCCCGTCGGAACGCGCCTTAAAGCGGCCATCCAGGAGGCCGGCAACGCATCGACGGCGATCGGAATCGTGAGCCAGTCCGCCTCGCTCGACCCCGACAAGCACGTCGGCATGTGGGCGATCAGCGGTACATACGGCGCTTTCACACCGCTCATGTACCTCCCGGCGCGTGTCTGGAGCCAGCAGAACCAGGACAGCCCGTTCCGCATGGGTGTGCTGAACATCCTCGCCGGCCATTCCGGCCCGGAGACGGCCGCAGACGCCCGGACACACTTCGGCATCTTCTCGCCGCAGGTGTGGAGCCTGTTCCCCCGTGGACAGGTGATCCGGCTCAGCTTCTGGGACTACAACGATGTCTCGCCCGGCTACTTCGCCGCCGCAGAGATTGCCGCCCGTGACCCGAAGGTCGGCGTCATCGTCCTGGAGGTCGCGCGGCCGGACTTCGCCGTTGCGGACCGTTCAACCTTTGCCGATACGGACATCAATGCCGCCGCAAAAGGCCTGTACGTGATCCGCGATTTTGATGCCTCCAGACCAAAGCACGGGTATGTGCTGGTGCAGGGATCTTCTTCTACGGTGAATCTCGTGTCGGCCCTTCCACGACTCGAGGAAGCCGGTATCAACGTCAAGGTGATCTCTTCTATCAGCGAAGAGCTATTCGACCGCCAGTCGGAGTCTTATCGGAACTCCGTGCTCCCGGCCGGGGCGCTATACGACGCGATGGTCGTCACCACGGGCACCCGCCGCATGTGGCCGGTCCGAAACCTCGGACCCCGCACAGACGAGTACTCGTTGACCTCCGACTGGAACGATGAGTGGCTGTCCGGAGGAACTGAGGCGGACGTGATCGCGGAGGCGCATCTCGACGAGGACTCAATCTTCGCGGCGATTCAGCGTTTCGCGGCGGATCGTGACCAACGGCTGTCCGGGCAGCGCTCGGCTCTCGAAGCGTTGAGTAAGTAATCCGCGACGCTGCATCAACGGGAACGGTGCAGCGTCGCGTCTGAACAATCTGTATCATCCCACCAAGTTGGGGGCCAGTTCGGGACGCCGGCTGCAAGTCGACGGTCAGAAGGATGTTCAGATGGGGCAATGTCGGCTATGCGGCGAGAAAGCGGGTCTCCTGAAATCCCTTCACTCCGATTGCGCGAGTCGCCACGACACCGCTATTGAAGACATTCAATTGACCGTGGCGACTGCGGCGATCTCACGGGGCCACGGTGTGAATCTGCCAGTACGGTTGCAGCAAATCGCCGAAGGTAGTTTCGTCACAGATTTGCAGATCGATAGTGCAGCCGCCGAAGGGTGGACCATCGCGTTGAAGCGCGTACTGGACGATCATTTGTTGGCGCCGGAGGAAGACCGAGCACTTGCTGAGACAGCCGATCAACTGGACCTCGATCAGTCCAAACTTGGCGACGGATGGACACGGCTCATGCTGGCCCGAACGCTCCGCGAAATTGGGGATGGCCACTATCCTTCGGTAAACCTAAAGGTCGACGGTTACGTTCCTTTCAACTTCCAAAAGAATGAACGCCTGCTGTGGTTGTTCCCCGACACGGACTACTACAAACAAACGACCAAGCGGTCCTACAGCGGAAGCTCGACCTGAGGGTCCATCCGCGTCGCTAAGGGCGTCTACTTGAGGCAAAGCTCGTTTAGCGGGCACCCGGTGGAGACTAAAGAGACGGTACACGCCGCCACCGGGCTCTTGGGACTGACAACCAAACACATTTATTTCGCAGGCGACGATGTTAGTTTCCGAGTTCGGTATAACAAAATCGTCTCATCTAAGGCCTACGAAGATGGATTTGGCGTACAGAGGGACGGTGTTAGAGCGGTTCCGGAGATTTTCAGAACAGGCCATGGCTGGCTTGCAGCGAACATGGTGCAAATTCTCGGCAGCGAACCGGAATTGAGCGACATCCCGGATGACAACGACGATCCAACCTTGTCTGCGCAGACCTTAGACGAGCTCGAACAGGACTTGGACTTCGACGAAGAGACATCTGATTAGCGTCTACCTAGACTTGAAAATCCTAATGTTGGCGAACGTGACAATTGATGAAGACGTTCGGGTCGGTGACTCCGGCCTCCGGGTGGACGTGATCCG
>JAQBUX010000217.1 GCA_027623795.1 Chloroflexota bacterium | reverse complement strand
ACTCCACGACCCCCGGACAATTCCCGTGACGCACCCCCTGGTCACACTTCCGGCAATCGCTACCGACACCGGTCTTCCACCGTCCGTCCACCCGTCGTTGGCTGACCCCACACCGGGGTCTCGGCGAGCCTGATTGAACGTGCGTTGCGGAAATCCGTAAGACGGCTGAACCGGGCGGCTCATTCGATTGGAGCCAACCGGCCCGGCCTCGCACTGAACGAGAGCAATACCGTAGATTGATACGGGTGTTACTGGCCCCGGGGCCCATCCGTGACAGGGCGGAAAGGTAAATAGAACATGCGCAGTCTGCTTGGTCGCATTCCAAAGCCATACTTCGGCTTCATCGCGTTATTTTTCCTGGTCGGCGCAACGGCTTGTGAGGGACTGATTCAAGAAGGTGCGCGAGGGGCGGTCGAGGCCGGACGCGAGATTCGCGAGTTAGAGGACACCGAGCTTCGTCCACTTCAGGACAGGATGCAGGCGCTCCGGTTCGACGAGATTGAGCCGCGGCAACGCGAGATGGAAGACCTGCGGCGCGAGATGGATCGGATCCAGCGCCAGATCATTGAACCGCTGTGGAACCAGACAAAAGACCCGTGGGCCGCCGGTGGGGAGCTCGCCGTGGCCCAGGAAGCGCTTCAGGACCAGTACGCGCTTATCGATGCCGAGAACCGGCAGATCGAGCTTGAATCGCGGAGGCTGGAACGGCAATTCCGCGACGCAGAGAACGGCATCGGCGGGTTCGATCCACTTATTCGTCAAAAAGAAGATGAGCGATACGAACTCCAGCGTGAGCTCGACAGGTTGTACCGGTTTGGCCAGACACCGATCGACGAGGTCTGGAAGCAAGTCAACTCGATCCAGTCGAACCCGAACGACTCCTACGACTCGAACCAGTTCGAGATCCAGCAGATCAACAACAAGATCGCCGGTCTTTACGACGAAGCGGCGTGGCTCCAGTCTGACTCGGACGGTCGAATTCGTGAGAAGGAGAATCTTCGGAACAACGTTCAGGTTGAACTGAGCAATCTGTACTCGTTCGGACGCGTCTCTATCGACGAGGTTTACCACCGGATCGTTCAACTCGAATCCGAGTTGAACGATGGGATTGTCATAAACGCCGCCGGCGTCGCTTCGCCAGAGGCCGATGCGTTGCGGGCGGAACGGGACGTTCTACAGAACGCGCTCAACGCCGAACTGGCGCAGATCGATTCCGAGATCGCGGCGAAAGAGGTCGAGCGAGAAAGCACGTCGGCGTTCTACCAGGCGACGATCGACGCCAGAAACCTGGATATCAACCTTCTGGCGACGCCGGCCGACTCGTCGGCTTCTTCCACACCCGACGCCGTGAACAACGACGAACAGATCGCCGCCTTCCGGGCTGAGATCGCCCAGGCAGAGGCGGACAGGGCCAACGCCCTCGCCGAGCTGGACGAGAAGGTGGCGGGTCTTCGAATAGACCGCGACGCGCTTGTCGCCCAGAGGCAACCGGATATCGACGGCCTCAATGTGAGGATCGCCGATCTCGAAAGCGACGCCACGGTAACGACGACGACGGTAATACCGTCCGGTCTGAGCGAAGAGTTGGAAGCTCTCCGGTCCAAAGTCGTCGTCATGGAGCACGACTACGCCAACGAGCTCAACAAGCTTGAGGGCTTACTGGCATCCGTCGACCGCGAACTGAACGACCTGTACGGATCGGGCTCTTCGCCGGCGGACGACATCTACCGCCAGATCGATGACCTTAACGGCCAGCTCAACACCCTGGGCCAGGCTTCGGACCAGAGGCAGGTTCAGCAGAACGACGCCGTCAACAACCTCGTCGGAGAGGCTGAGCGTCTCCAGCAAGAGCTGAACGCCCGGACCCGCCACATCGAAGAGCAGTTGTTTGAGATTGACGACGCACTGCAACGCCTTTACCGCGGTGGCGAGACCGACAGATATGACCACCAGATTACATACAACGAAGCCCAGCGTGCGCTGGAAGACAGGCGCTACGAGCTGGACGACCGTCGGTGGCTGCTGGACCAGGAGCAGCAGGACATGTACTCCAACCAGCAGGACCCGTACATGGAAATTCAGGAGAAGGCCGATTTGATCTACGCCACTGAAGTGCAGCCCCTCCAGGACCGCATCAACCAGCTTGAAGACGAGATGCGCCGGTTTTGGGACGAGGAACAGTCTCTAGAGCGGCAGATGCGCATTGCTGAGCAGACGATTCGGGATCGGGAGCGTGAGCTCGAAGATCAGGTCTTCGACATCCTGGACGCCGCCACGTCTGACCAGACGCTGGGTAACGGCACCGCGCTTGAGGGTCTCATCGAAGGAGCCATCAACCCGGTAACCGAGCCGCTTGACGACGCCGGCGCTCCCGAACCGATCAACGAGCCGGCTGACACCAGTTCTTCGGTCAACGCGGACGGAACGGTCGTCGAAGAGACGGTCGAGCCGGAGGTCGCACCGGTTCAGTAAACATCAGTAATTAACGGTCCGGCCTGCCGAAGTCCCTCGAGTAGCGCCGGAGCCGCGTCCTGAGGCGGCGTCCGTGGCTCTTAGTTGAGTCCGGGCGCCGTCTCGCGTTCGGACGTTATCCGGGCTGAGGGCGTGAGTGGTGGCAGCGGCACGGCGTCAAGAACCGATCGATCGGGACGCCCGACTCATCGGCCGGCCGCGTTGACCTCGTTCGTAGCCGCTGCTACGCTGGGTAATGGTCCAAAGCCGGTCGACAGCGATGCGCCGGTGGCTCCCGTGGGGCTGTAGCTCAGCTGGGAGAGCGCGGCGTTCGCAATGCCGAGGTCGGGGGTTCGAGCCCCCCCAGCTCCACCACCACTTTTACGTTTGAAACGGCCCTTTTTGGGCTTTAGTCCCGCCGCTAGTCCCGCCCGTAGGTCGGCGTTAGGGTGGGAGCATCCGGTTTTTTGGGCCGGATATGCAGGTGTAGCCGATGCTCCCCGACTCCGGTCCATTTCTGAACGTGGCCACCTTCTGCGAGAAGGTGATCCAGTCCAAAAGCGGCGTCCTGAGCCTGATCAACGTGGTTGATCAGCACAACGTCATGGCCAGCGGACCCGGCGCACCTGACAAGATGCCGAAACAGACGATCAACTGGACACTCGTGTTGACGTTCAGATCAGGCGCGGCTCGTGGCTCCAAACAGGTGAAGATCACCCCTGAAGATCCCTCGAGCAAGGACATGCGAACGTTTGAAGTACCCGTGCGGTTCGAGGGACGCAATCGCGGATCGAACGTTGTCCTAGAACTCGGGTTCGAGGTCGAGATCCCCGGCGTCTATTGGTTCCGCGTGGAATTAGACGGCGAATTCGTCACCAAGATCCCAATAGAAGTGACTTACGGGCGAACCGTCGTGTCGGCGTAAGTGCGGGTGGACGATCCGGACTTCGACACGGGAGAAGCAAGATGGAGCCCGACGTCAGACGGGCCAGCGGTACTTTGAATCGATGCGGCCGGGCCGAAGCTGGATTCTCGAGTTACCGCGTCCGACCTATTCATCGATTGCGGCGTAGGAAGCGCCCAACCGGGAACCGAATCGGATTGTTTGAGGGCTTCAGTTACTGCAAGAACGAGCTCGGACGAGTTGCGGAGCCCCTCTTCAACTTCTGTGGCGTAAAAATCCACGCGATCAATGACTTTCCGGTCGGAGTCGGACAGTCCGCTGTCGAGGCTCATGTCGAATCTGGCGAGATCCATCAACAGCTTGGACTCGGACCTCTCGGCCGTGAGGTATCCGATGAGTGCATCCTGAAGTTGGGACATCATTTGTCAGGTTCCTCTTAATGCCACCCGGGATTTATTCCTCGGAGCCGATCTTCTTGTTGCAGCCGGAGCTCGAGGATCTCTTCATTCGTGAAGAAGCCTGGGACAAGATCAATTCGGGAGAATGGACCAGTACTCCTGGGTACATCGAAGATTCCAAGACCTTCTTTGGTTGTTTGAACGAGTACGTCCGCCATTATGACCCATCGGGCCATCACCGGGCGACGACCCACCGAATCTATGACCCGGCAACCGACGTTGAGCGTCATCGTCACGGTAAAGACATAATCATCAATGGCGTCAAATACCGTTCCATTAGTAAGTGGTGACCATTTCATCCATTATGAACCCGGAAGTCCATGAACGAACGATGAACACCCTCAAATCCACTGGCCGTCACCCCCGCAGGAACCCACCCATCGCGTCGGCGTTCTTGCGCTCCCTGTCCCGGTCCGAGTGCGCGTACACCGAGACGGTGAAGCCGTAATCCGTGTGGCCCAGCACCTCTTGGATCACTCGCATGTCAGCCCCCAGAGCCGCCATGTTCGTGGCGCCGGTGTGTCGCGGGTCATGGAACCGCTTCTCAGGTAGCCCGTTCGCCTTTAGCACCTTCTTAAGCGCCTTCGTCACGTTCGCCCCGTAGAGCGGCCCGCCTGACTGGTACGGGAATACGAGCCCGTGGTCTACCCACACCGGTTGTTCGTCAGCTCCTCCTCTAACGTCCGCTTTCGCTGAGCACGCAAGATGTCGTGAATCTCCGCCTGGAACATGATCGTGCGCTTACTGGTAGGCGTCTTTGGCTCGCTCACGTGGAACGCTCCGTCCACGAAGTATATGCGTTGATTGATGTGGATCTCACGGGCCTCCATGAGGTGGTAGTGAGCCGCCATCTCAGTCTCCCGGACCAAGGTCTGCTGGATGAAAGAGCTGGTTCTCGATGAAAGATCCGTAGAATACCAAGGCTGGCACATCAGCACCCTCCGGCGGTGGCACCACTGGCCGGCTCCGGCCAATAAGGTTATCTTCCATCACCACCGCATCACAGGCCGGAGGAAGCGCCCTATGCCCGCTGCATCTCATCGACCCCTGGATCCCGAAAACCCGGACATCCTGTACGGATCTACCAGCTCCCTGTGGGACGCCCGCCACCCGATCGAGTGGGGGATCAAGCGGATCGCCGCCCTCGGTCTGCAAGGCATCGAGCCGTATGCGAAGCAGGTCGAGGACCACCGCTCCGACCC
>JAQBUX010000216.1 GCA_027623795.1 Chloroflexota bacterium | reverse complement strand
GTCAACGAGATGCTGGAGGCGCGGGGCATCGATCTGGACTTCAAGAATTTGGATGTCGACAGATTGGAAGAAATCCTGGCGGATGGCGATTTCATGATCGATATAACAGAGGGCGAGTGGCGAATTCGGATAAGCGTCGATTAGCGGCGGTGGACCGTCGGGACGCCCGCGAGTGGGTCGTTCGGCAGCGCCTCGATCAGGACCGGGCGTTGTAGCGGTAGTGGGGCGGGCCTTTGGGCAGTGGCTGGCTGGCGAACCAGCGCTCGATGTACGGCTTCAGGTCGCGATTTAGTTCGGCGCCCGCGACCTCGGCTGGCTTGCGCGGTCCGGATAGCGACTCTCTGATCTGATCCGCCACAGCAGCCCTGTCGATCTTCGTGTGCACCCCTCCGCGCAGCAGCGCCTCGCCGTCAACGATCACGGTGTCCACGTCCGAGCCGCGGCCGCGATATACCAGTGCATCCACGATGTCAGTGTTCGGATCGAGGTAGGGCTCGGATATCCGGTCCAGCCTCAACAACACCATGTCGGCGCGCTTCCCCGGTTCCAGTGTTCCGGTTTCGTCGCCGAAGAACGTCACCCTTGCGCCGTTCCGGGTCGCCATGTCGAGCACACGGTGCGATGAAGGACTCGACACGCCGACACCGGGCTCACGGTGAATCTTCTGGACGAGCCGCATCTCCTGAAGGATGTCGTTGTCGTCGTTGATCCCGGCCTCGTCGATGCCGATCGCCACCGTGACGCCGCGTTGCAGCAACCGGTTGACGGGCGCGACGCCGCTGTTCAAACGGAGGTTGGAGCTCGGGTTGTGACAGATCGTGGTCCCGGTCTCCGCCAAGATGTCGATATCGGAGTCTGTCAACCACACGCCGTGGGCGCAGGATAACTCCGGCCCAAGGAAACCGAGCTCGTTCAGGTGGGCCAGCGGCGTCTTGCCCCAGTGCTGGTCGCCGTACATCCGCTGGTAAACGGTCTCCTGCAGGTGGATGTGAAGCCCCGTGCGATGCCGGGTGGCGAAATCTTTGATCGCCATCAGGTACTCGTCCGAGCACCAGTGGACGTTGTGCGGGCTGATGAAGATGCGGGTACGATCGCTCGCCTTGTTGGCGATCAACGCCTCGCTTGCGGACAGGTGATCGTCCATCGTGATCGGCCGGGCGCGCATGCTTTTGCGTGTCCGGTCTGCAAGCGCAGATGGTATGGAGCCGAGAAACGTGTCGTCATTCTGGGAGGTGAAGTAATGCCGGTCACGGTTGTACAGGGAGAAGGCGACGCGCATCCCTGAGTCTTCGTAGGCGTCGACTATCCGGGCGTTTGATTCGTAAAAATCGGCGTCAGTAGGTGTTCGGACCATCGCCTGGTTGTGCATCACCGTCGTAATTCCGGACTCGATCATCTGGAGGGCGCACCAGAGCGTGTCCAGATAGGGATCGACCTGACGGCTCGACCATTCGGCGAAGATGCCCGGCTCGAGCGGCATGTCGAGCGAGCCGAGCTGGAATGGCGTCAAGCCCATGTGGTGGTGGGCGTTCACCATCCCGGGGATGACGACGAAGTCCGGGCCGCCGATAACCTCGTCCGGGTCGTGACGCGACTTCAGGTCCGTGTACTTGCCGATCTCGACGATCTCGCCGTCGCGCTGGAAGACGGCGCCGTCTTCAACTACCTGGCTCGTGTCGTCGTCGATCACCTTGCAGACGACGTATTTGCCGTGGACCAGTGACGAGCCCATTCCATGTCTCCTTCTGCCGAGTGAGGGTGTTGCGTGGGTCCGCTTTTCGAGCCCGGTGCTCTGGAGTCGCGGGCGACTACTCTGTCCTGAGCCCGTCGCCTGAGCCAGCCCACGGATCAGGGTGAAGCCCCCAACATGCGACGGCGACGGATGGCGATTTTCGATCCGGGTTTGCCAGTGGGGGCGGCGAGTTAATCGAAGTGGACTTCGACCATCGGGCTGCGGGCCACCAGGTCGTCCATCGTCGCCTGCCCGCGGTACCACTCGGTCTCCGGCGCCGACATCACGCGCCGGCGCTCATCGAGGTTGCTGACGGGCTCGGCGCGAGCGCGAAGATCGAAGGTGGCCGACTCCTTCAGGTGGAATGTAAACGATGGATGAGCGACCAGGTTGGCATACCAGTCTCGAGGTCCGGGCGTGCCTGTGATAAAGACGCGCCCGTCGATGTACATGAACCAGATCTCGGTCTTGATCTGATCGCCGGTCTTGCGCCCGGTCGTCGTGATGTCGATGGTCTTGTCGCGACCCAATGCCTGGCGTGCCTGATCGTCCATCTGGTCCTCTCTCGAATAGGAGCCTGAGCCTGTCTCGAATCTCCGCTCTCCCAGCCGGGTGCGGGCTAGGAGCCTGCCCTGAGCGAAGTCGAACGGGTGAGGGAGAAGTCACCTTGGTGGAACAGCGCAGAGATTTCTGAAACACACTTATACGGGCGTGATGTTCGAGCTGTGTTGCCGACGGGTATCCTCGCGCCACGACACGTTGCGCGCTCCCGGGACGCTTTTGATTCTGGACTGCTGTGTATTTGCAGGAGGAACTCCGATGGCACTCACATTTGTTAGGTATGCCGATGGCGGGGCGTTCCTCAAGGCCACTGAGGAGTTCCTTTTGCGAAATGAGGCCGAGAATGGCCTGACGATTGGGGTAGCGGGCACGACGCAGCGCGATAGCGGGGCCGACGCCCTTTGGTCGTCTGTCTCCGAAGCCGGACAGGTGGTCGCGACGGCGTTGGAAACCCCGCCTTACAAGGCGGTCCTGACCTCGGGGCCGGACGAGGCGATCGACCTCCTTGCCACCGAAATTCACGGAGCGGGATTGGGGCTGCCCGGCGTGTTCGGTCCATCAAGGACGGCATTGCGATTTGCCGAAGCGTGGTCGGTCCTCACCGGCGTCGCACACCGAATTGAGACCCGGCAGCGGATCTATCGACTGGACCGGGTCATCCCGTCCGCCTCGACTGCGGGCGAGATGCGTGCGGCGCGCCCCGACGAGACGGAGCTGCTTGCGGGTTGGATGGACGCCTACATCGAAGACCTCGGGACGCCCAACCCGATGTCGGGTCGAAAGATCGCTGAGGCCGGAATCGACTCGGGCGCGATGTTCGTCTGGGACGACGGAGGGCCGGTCTCCACGGCGTCGTGGACTCGCCCGGCGGCCCACGGAGTGACGATCGAGAGGGTGTACACACCGGGGTCACATCGTAGCCAGGGGTACGCATCGGCGTGCGTGGCGGCGCTGAGTCAGAAGATGCTGGACGAGGGCCGAAAGTTCTGCGCTCTGTACACCGACCGATCGAATCGGACGGCGAACGACATCTACATGAGCATCGGCTACAAACCAGTATGTGATGCAGACGCGTATTTGTTTGAGTGAGTTCGGGTGTTGCCTGCCCATGGCCGCAATATGGCGAATGCCCGCGGCGTGCTTTTTGCGGTTGACTCACCGCTAAGGAGCCCATGCCCCTAATTCCGACACCTCGTCGCGAGTTGGTGGCCAAAGCGCACGGCGCACGCGGTCGAGTAAAGGGTGCAATCGAGGCCGCTGGTGCTGTCGAGAAGGGCACAAACCGGTTAGCCCAGATCGCTGCCGGCGTCGCCACTTTGGTTCTCTACATGTCGTGATTACGGAAACGAGCCGCCTCGTGTCCGTGACCGATCAATTGCCATCTCTGAGGTTGGCTCAGCTTGACGGTCTAAATCGATTGGGCGTAGCTGATCTACTGATAGTCAGATCGACAGTTATCATCTCGGTATGCCAGAAACCGATGATACCGTCGGCCACGACTCTGCAGAGCCCATAGAAAGCGGCATCCGAGTCGTACCCTGCAACTCGTGGGCTCAGTTCATCTCTGAGCTGAAAGCTCGTCGTGAGACACCATCGCGTTTCCGAGGTTTGCAGTACTCGAGTTATGAACTAATCGCGACAATCGATCGAGTTGCCGTAAACCAGGTAGTCGAGATGGCTGAGATTGGACTAGAAATGGGGTCCCCCTTGGAAACATCTCGAGTCCTGCAGCGAGCGGTAATGGAACGCTTTAAGCGAAGAGTCGTGGGTATTGCCGCCGATCGGGTTGATCGTGCAATTGACGAGAACGAAATCTGGGCGTTGGGCAGACACCACGGACTTCACACGCCTCTTTTGGATTGGTCTTCAAGCCCATATGTCGCAGCGTTTTTCGCGTTCGCCGGTCGTATCGAGCCTGATCACGGCGGTATTCGTAGACCGATTGGCCCCGATGTTGCCGTTTGGCAACTCAACGAGACGCTCGATCTGTGGATTGAAAGCGAATTTGAGTCCCCGGATATTCGTCGCGATGACTTTGATCGCCAGAACTCCCAGGCGGGTACTTTCACTCGATTGGACCATCCATCTCACATTAACGTGCGATCCTATTTGGAGTCTCGTGGCCTCGGGGCGGCACTGGTGAAATACGAGATTCCGGTGACAGCTAGCCAGGAGGCGCTGCCAGACTTAGACGATATGAACATCAACTACCAACGGTTATTCCCGGACCTGGAAGGCGCAGCTCGCCAAGCGAACCTTGACGGTTCCCTCGGAATCATGAGAATCCTCAGCAATGTACCGCCACGCTGGCGGGAATTTGTCGAAGAACGCGGCCTGAACAAACCGACGTAACGCATGCGAGTGACACACCCGCCCCGCCCCACGAGTCGCAACTTCGTCGAATCTCACAGTCATCGAACCATCCGACTTCGATCAAGCTGCGAGCACTCCCAATTTGACAGCCAAGCCGACGGATTGACAACCATTTCGGCGGACGCCGACGCACTGTAGACCCTGATTCCAAAGCTAAAGCCGACTCGGTTGGACTTCTGTGGACACTCTTTTTCAGATGTATACTCCGGCCGCCTGACCGAGGCCCATTCACCGTAGGAGTACCGACGTATGGTCATCGCAGCGCCCCCGTCCGTGAACCAGTCCGTGACGCACCTCGCCGATCTTCGCGCGCTGCACTCGGGCGACGCGCGATGGTCAGACCTTCTGACGCGCGACGGTCGCAATCGCGGCCTCTTGATTTCCGCCCCTCCCAACGCGACGCCGGACCCGCACATCCACCCG
>JAQBUX010000215.1 GCA_027623795.1 Chloroflexota bacterium | reverse complement strand
CGTGGCATCCGCCGGGTTCGAGCATGACACCCACGCCAGCGCGCGGGCATTCGGCATGCCAGGGGCGCCGTTCGTTGTCGTGCCGGACGTCATCACGAGCGTTCCACCGGAGCGCTCGGCGGCGAGCATCGCTGAGCGCATCGACGTCGTTGTTCGCGGGCTCACAGACCCCGAGGTGCTCCCGCAGATCGAAGAGATGGGACCGCTGGCGGAACGCCTGCCGGGCGAGCCACTCACCTTCTCCGGTATCGACCAGTTGGACGCGTTGGCCCGTTTCAACGAAACGTTTCTGGAGAACGGCTGGGGCGATGGCCTGCCGCTGCATCCCCCGACCGAGGATCGGGTCAAGGCGATCCTGGCAGGGACCACGCTGGAGCCGGAGCACATCGTGGGGCTATTGCCACCGGGAATGGGCGTGGCGACGGTCGAGAAGATCGCCGTGTCAGCCGCGATGGCGGGGTGTGAGCCGTCCCACCTTCCCGTGTTGATCGCGGCCTGCAAAGCCGTCATCAAGATGGGTTCCCGCGCAAGACAGTGGCTTATGTCCACAAGCCCGGACGCGCCGATCCTGTTGCTCAACGGGCCGATCGTTGACGAGCTGGGGTTGAATACCGGCAAGGCGAGCCTCGGACCAGGAAAGCAGTCCAGGGTAAACATCGTCCTCGGCCGCGCCTTCCGGCTGGTCTTGATGAACGTCGGGCACAACTACCCCACCGAGATGGACATGGACACGATCGGCGCGCCCGCGAAGTTCTCGCTGTGCGCCGCCGAGCCGGTCAAGGGTGGACCGTGGGAGTCGCTTCACGTGGAGCGCGGGTTTGACCCCCAAACCTCGACCGTCACCGTGGCCGGTGTGCGAAATCTGATCGATGCCGCAGACCTGAACAACTTCACTCCCGAACGGGTCCTCAACTCGGTGGCCGGCGGAATTCGCGGTGGTGGCGGGTACGTTGGAATCCGCTGGTCTGATCCGGACCCGTACGACCCGGAAGGCGGCGGGGGAGCGCTCGTCATCCTGTGCCCGGACCACGCCCGGGTCTGCACCGATGCCGGATGGTCCAAGAACATGGTGCGCGACTACCTGTGGGCCAAGACTCGTGTCACGGTGACCGGGTTACACAACTCGTTCAAGGCCAACCCGGACTGGCTGCTTCCGCCGTGGCGTTGGATCATGGACCTGTCTCCAGAGGAGGCGGCTCGGACCAGCTTCCCGGCCTTCAATCGGCCGGAACGGATCGAAATTGTGTCGTTCGGCGGCCCGGCCGGAAAAAGCATGGTCATGATGACCAACGGCCCGTCCCAGACGGTTGAGGTGACGGACCGCGTTTGAGGGCTCGGTCACGCCGGGATAGGGGAGGGGGTTGGTAAAGAGATCGGTGCTGGTGGATGTTTTGGAACAGCCGTCACCCCGATTCAGACCTTCGAAACATCTACCGGCGAAACATTCACCGGATTGGACATTATCCGGCGAATTCAGGGGGGGGCGATGCAGGCGATCACCGGAGCGACGCTGATCGATGGAACCGGGCGCGACCCGGTCCAGAACGCGACCGTGTTGATCGGCGACGATGGCCGGATCACGAGCGTGGGACAGAGCGATCAATTGCCACGCGGGGTTGAGGTGATCGAGGTATCTGGCATGACCGTGATGCCAGGACTGATCGACTGCCACGTCCATCTGATGATCGTCACGGACTCGATGCAAACACTGGCGCTCAAGTCGCCGTCGATCCGCGTCCTTGAAGCGGCAGATAATGCGCGGAGAACGCTGGACGCGGGAATCACTTCGGTCAGAGATGCAGGCGGTACGCCTGCCGGGGTCAAAGCGGCGATCGCCCGCGGATTGATTCCGGGGCCACGGATGAGAATCGCCGTCGGCGTCCTAACGCAAACAGGCGGGCACGGGGATTTTCTGCTGCCGGGCGGGATGAATCACCCGTTCATTCCACCGACCGGGACTCTCGAGCATCCAGGGACGATTTGTGACGGCCCGGAGGATGTTCGCCGCTCGGTCAGGGAACAGCTGCGGGCCGGAGCAGATTTCATCAAGATGTGCACGACCGGCGGCGTGCTGTCGCCGGGCGACGAGTTGGACGCAACGCAGTTCACCCGGGAAGAGATCTCCGTGATGGTGTACGAAGCGGCCGCCGCCGGAAAAACTTGCATGGCTCACGCCATGGGACCGGAAGGGATCCGAAACGCTGTCGAATTCGGCGTGGAGTCGATCGAGCACGGGTTTTATATCGACGAAGAGACGGCCCAGGTGATGAGCACGAGGGGCGCATTTCTGGTTCCGACGTTCCAGGCGCCGCGCGCCGCCCTCCGCTACGAGGCCGCAAATCCGGGTTCCATGCTCCCGCAATCGGTCGAAAAGTGCCGGGCCGTGATGGCTGATCAGGCAAACAACTTTCGGATAGCGGTCGAGGCGGGAGTCAAAGTAGCGATGGGTACAGATGCCGGCGTCGGAGTCCACGGCGAGAACGCTGAAGAGTTGAGACTGCTGGTCGAAGAGGGCGGCTTGTCTCCCATGGAGGCGATTGTAGTCGGGACGCGCAACGCGGCGGAGTGCGCGCATATCGACGGCGACGTGGGCACGCTGGTTCCGGGGAAACTCGCCGATTTACTCGTGGTCGACGGTGACCCTCTCACGGACATTTCGGTGCTTGAGGACCGGCGCAACTTGAAAATCATCATGCAGGGCGGCGTGTCGTATAAGGATGTTTTGCGTGGTTGATCGGACCGACGCGGGCCGGCCATGAAGGCCCTGATAACGGGGGCGCGTGGCTGGCTTGGGAAAGCGGTTACGGAGGTGGTCGCCGCGGAGCACGATGTCCGGACTTTCGACCTCATCACGCCTGACATTCCGACTGAACCCTCAGATGCTGAGGTCGATTTCGAGCCCGGCTCGGTGACCGATTACCTCGGGGTGCGCGCTGCGGCCGAAGGGCAGAACGCGGTAATCCACGCCGCAGTGCGGAGTACGCTGGCGCACGGGCACTACAGCGTCGGCGAGGCGGAGCCCTTCGACGTGAATGTCCGCGGCACATTCAACGTTCTCGAAGCTGCGCGCCATGCCGGTGCTGGACGGGTGGTTCTCATCACGTCGGCCGAGACTCACGTCGAACACGCGCCCGGCGAGAAAGTATCCGCCGACTCGCCGTACATGGGACGGCCGGACGATATTTACGATCTCACCAAGCATTTACAGGAGGAGGTCGCGGCCTGGTTCGCCGGCGTGTACTCCATGGACATAGTGGCCCTGCGTCTTGGTGACATCGTGGACGTATCGTTGGGACGCTCAAAGTGGGGCGAAGACGACTGGATACGGTCGCTGGCGGAGGACGCCTGGATTGATCGCTACGACGTTGGGCGCGCCTGCCTGGGCGCTCTGGCGTTGAAACCCGGCGGTTATCGCCGATACCACCTCGTCGGCGCGCCGGGAGCGCGTGAAGTTTTTGACGTCGAGCGCGCAGAAGCCGATCTCGGCCTGCGATTTACGACCGAGTTTGACCGGAGACCTGGCGGCGAACGGGACTAAAGATTCGCCTGCGCTGGCCTGGACGGACGCTTCTCGGGAGTTCGGCTTCTGCTAACCGGTGTCGCCCGCCGTTGCTAACGTAGTCACGGGTCGTCGAGCTCCCACCTCCGAGAGCATGACGTTCGAGGATGTTTGCCGCCCAAACCGCACCGGGAGCGGGACCGTCCCGTGCCAACCGGCATTCTCACACCGCGCGCGGGTTCGGGGGCGCGGTCGCCGCGAATTCACCCTCACCTTAATGATTGGCGAGAGACACCCACCTCCACACCGGCCTCGGACCGGGGCAACGCTTCACCATGGTCGGCCACCGGCACAGGTCAGCCGCAAAGGCTCTCGGAGAACCCGCACCGCGGATTAGCGTCGCCCCGGACAGCTGCCTGAATGAAGACAGGAGTTCGGGCGACCGCGCCCCACGGTGCGTGATACGTGATTAGTACGCCGCGTGATTCTTTCTTATCTCTGCCTGTTCCGCTGCCGCGGCCGCAAGTGTGGCCGGCGTTGCTCCGGGCGACTGCGCCGCCTTGATCATCGGGGCCTCGTACTGGCCCATCAACGCGGCGAGCCTCGGAATATCTTTTGCCACCTCAAGCGGAATCTGGATAGCGCCGTGCTTGTCCGCCGCTATGAGATCGCCGGGGCTCACCCGCATGCCTGAGATGTCGACCGTAGTGCCGAGAGCCTCAGCATGCACGTAGGCATGTGAAACGCAGACCTCTTTTGAAAGAAACTGGAAGCCCATCGCTCGGACCTCGTCCAGGTCGCGCACGGTACCGTCTGTTACGACTCCCACGGCGCCAAGGCCCTTGGCGATGCTGCCGTTCACCTCGCCCCAGAACGAACCGAGCGGCTTCTCGTCACGATCATGGATAACGATCATCCGCGGCGAGGGTTGGGCGACGATCGACTCCCAGTACTGGTCACGGGGGATTGATTTGCGCCCGGGCACGGCCGAGGCGATCTCGACTGTCACGGCGTAGCCGACGACGGTCTTGAACTCCGGGAACCGGCACACGATATCTGGCCGCGTGAAACCGTCGGTCCACGGCCGCAGCCCGTCTATCAGTTCCAGCGCGTTCGATATCGTCGGCGTGTCGAGTTGTCGAATTGCGTCCAGTTCAGCTTCAGTCAGTGGGGCGGTCGGCTCGGCCAATGTCGTCTCCTTAATGTTGGGCCCGCTTCCGGCGGACGCTAGATGTCGGTTCCGTGGCGTCGGTTCTGGGTTTCGGTCCCGTGTTTCGGTCCCAGGGGTTTCGGTACTGCTAGATGCCCATGATCCCGTAGCCGCCGTCGACCGGCAACACGTGGCCGGTAATCCCGGAGGCAAGGTCGCTTAACAGGAAGGCCGCGGAGTTGGCGACCTCTTCGTGGGTGATGTTGCGACCGATTGGCGCGCGGGCGGCGTGCGCACGCCGCATCTCGTTAAATCCAGGGATGCTCCGCGCCGCGAGGGTGGGGAGCGGTCCCGCCGACACGGCGTTGACGCGGACCGATTTTGGCCCAAACTCGGCCGCAAGCTGGCGTACCTCGTTTTCCAGTGCCGCCTTGGCGGTCCCCATGATGTTG
>JAQBUX010000214.1 GCA_027623795.1 Chloroflexota bacterium | reverse complement strand
CGCAAGGCGGCCTGGAAGGCGCCCAAGCCTCGTTTCACACGCGGCTACGGTCTGATGTTCTCGGAGCACGTAATGCAGGCTCAGTACGGCTGCGACTTCGACTTCCTGGTCGGCAACGACCCGGTGCCGACACACGCAGCGATGCATTAGCGGCGCGTGCTGGGTGTTGCTGGGGCGCCCGAGCGGGTGTTGCTGGCGAGTGTGGTCGTCGACATTCGGTTTGGTTTCGCTGCCGGCCACGCGGTAAAGCTCCCTCGACTTCGCTCGGGATGACATTAGCCCGCACAGGACGACGTCGGACATCGACCCAGATGACATCGACTGCTGTGCCGCACTTCTCAGAGCTGATAGCGTCGGGCGCAATCAAACCGTCATCCCGAGCGAAGTCGAGGGACCTGCACCGGCACTTTTGCGTCCCATGGAGTTCTTTGTCTACATACTCGCCAGCCATCGCCGCACGCTTTATATCGGGGTGACGAGCGATATCGCACGCCGCGTTACCGAGCATCGCGCCGCAGATGAATCCACGTTTACGGGCAAATACCGCGCCCACCGGCTCGTGTATGTAGAACTCACTGATTCCCTGATCGTTGCGATCGAACGCGAGAAGCAGTTGAAGCGATGGCGGAGAGATAAAAAGCTCAGGCTCATCGAGGTCCTGAATCCGGACTGACGTGACCTGGCGGAGGACATCCTTGAAGCCGATGTCAGCGTTCAAAGACGCAACGACCCGCCGGTAAAGGTCCCTCGACTTCGCTCGGGATGACTGATCGACCGCACTTGACGTTACCAGCGCTCAGATTAGCGGCACGGTAACGAACGTCATCCCGAGCGAAGTCGAGGGACCTTTACCGACACACCTGTCATCATGGAGTCCAATGTCGGCATCCCGTCCGGCACTCAACACCCACCGTTCTTCGCCATGACCAACACCCTTCCGCCGGACGCCGATCCGAGACAGGTCGTTGCCGACGGCTACGACGCCATCGGCCCGATATATCTGGAACAGGCGCGCAAAGACCTGGGCGGGTTGCGGGCTCGGTACATCAGGTATCTGACCGAAGGCTTTCCGGGGTGCTCCGAAGTGCTGGACCTGGGCTGCGGCGCCGGGGATCCGGGCACGAAGATGCTGTCCGTGTACTTCCATGCCACCGGGGTCGATATCTCGCCGGGACAGATCGAACTGGCGCGAAAAAACGTTCCAGACGCCGATTTCGTGGTGGCAGACATTGCCGATGTTGAGTTCCCCGATGGCAGATTTGACGCCGTAACCGCGTTTTACTCAATCATCCACCTGCCACGTGAACTACAGCCCGGACTTCTCGAGAAGATCGCCCGTTGGCTTGGCCCGGGAGGACGTTTTATCGGTACGTTTCACTCCGGAGCCAGTGAAGCGGACTACGACCCGGACTGGCTGGGCGCCCCTATGTTCTGGAGCGGTTTCGACCCGGCAGACAACCGGTCAATGGTCGAGGCGGCGGGCCTACGTATCATTAGCGCCCGAAACGAAAAGATTCAGTTCGACGTCGACGGTAGCCCTACGACGTTCCAGTGGATAGTCGCCGAGAAGGTGAAGCACGTATGACATCCGAAGACCAACGAATCCCGGTGACACAACTCAACGAGATGAGCCGGGATGAGTTCGTGGATGCGGTCGGCCAGGTTTACGAATACGCGCCATGGGTGGCGTCGAACGCCTGGGAGGGGCGGCCATTCGGTGATGTGGGGGCGCTCCACGACGCAATGATGCAGGCGCTGAAAGACGCTGACAGGGGAAAGCAGGTCGAGTTCCTGCGCGGCCACACAGATATGCAGGTCACCCCGGGGGCGATCGAAGCGATGACGCCGGACTCCCGCCAGGAACACATCAGCGCAGGGCTCGACAAGCTCACCGAGGATCAGCAGAGGCGTATGGAACAGCTCGTGGGCGGTTACAGAACCCGGTTCGGGTTCCCGTTCATCGCGGCGCTGCGCGGCCGCAGCGCCGCCGAGATTTTCGCAATGGCGGAGCAGCATCTTGGCAACGACAGTACCGATATGGAGTTGTACTTCTCCCTGAGCGAGGTAGCGAAAATAACCCGAATGCGGCTCGACCGGTTGGTGCGTTAATCGAGTCCAAATCCCAGTCCCTGAAGACACGCGCACAGGCGCAGCCGCGGGACGGCCTTCAACCCTCACCCCAACCCTCTCCCTGGGCGAGAGGGGGCGATAGACCCACGTCCAGATCCGGGAGAAGGCCTCGACGCGCAGTCGCGCTCGGAACAAAGTGGACCCCTCCTACTGTAGGAGGGGGTTCGGGGGTGGTTACCCGCGGCGCCGGCATTCTTGAGGTTCTGACCGACCCGCCCGATCTACAGCGTCGCCTCGACCGGTTCCCTGACGTACTCGATCAAGTTCGGCTCGGCGACGTCCGGTTCGCCCTTGACCGACTCACACAGCTCGAACGCCGTGCGAACAGTCTCGTCGTCGCCTTCAAGCGCCAGGATTACGGAGCCCTCTGAACCGGCCACACCGCCGGACGCAACGTGGACAGCCTTGACCCCCGTCAACCGTTCCAACGCCTGTATCTCTGTGACCACTTTGGCGGTCGTTATCGGCATGAAGCCCGCGACCGAACCCATCACGTAGTTGTGCAGATAATTGCCGGTGTACTTGGAAGCTTCGAGGACCGACGGGATCAACCGCTCCAGGCTGACCGGCGTGATCCAGTGCGCGCCCCGGGCGGTGAGCACCGGCCAGATGCCGCCTACCGTGCCACCGGCGGGGTGCGCTGCGAGCACGCCAACATGGCCGTCCGGGTCCACTGCGTTCGCGCCCTTGATGGACACGTCGGTGTGCGAGAACTGGTTCAACGCAACATCGGGTGGAGTCTCGGACAGCTTGCCGTCCCGGAACACCCACGGGCCGAGCCGGTCGTCCTCGATGATCGAGGCCAGGCGTCCGCAGGCGACGATGCCGGCGGTGGCGTTCTGCTTCTCGACGTGAATCCCAAGTTCATCCAGAACGTAAGCCATCGTTACGCCCCGCGACACGACGAACCAGCCTTTCGCGAGGACTCGTTTCACCTCTTCCAACTCGATGATCGCCTTTGCGATGAGCCGCTTTCCCTCGGTCGGGCGGAGCATCACCATCGCATGAGACCGATCGTCCCGGATGCCCGTGAGCGGCTTGAGGTAAGGGGAGGTGTCGTAAAACATTCGTCGGCCTTTACTGAGTCACGTCGCGGATCGTATGCCTGTCCCGGCACACGGCCATCTTTCGTGCCGTCGTGGGATTGTCAGAAACATGGCGGCGAGGATTGTACCGGCGTTGACGTGAGGAACTCGTGAATTGCCGAATAGTCGTATCTCACGAGATCATCACGGCGGCCGCCACGGAATTCACGCTTCACTCCCAGGCTCCGATGGATGATGTCAGGTGGGACAGTCATGGGGACACGAAGGACAAAGAGATGAGGGCTTTAGTCGTATACGAGTCGATCTACGGCAACACACGCGACATCGCGCAGGCGATCGGCATGGGATTGGGGCAAGGACTTTCGCAATTCGAGGTTGAGGTCGTGGAGGTCGGCTCTGCGATGGGCAGGGCCGAGGAGCTCGCAGACCTGCTGGCGGTCGGCGGGCCAACGATGATGTGGGGCATGAGTCGAAACATGTCGCGGAATGTCGCCCGCAAGCAGGCGCGGGAACAGGGCTCGGCACCCGTGTCTCAGGGTCCCGGCGTCAGGGAATGGTTGGGCCTGCTGGATGATGTCGATGGCGCGCTCGCCGCGGCCTTCGACACCCGGATGAGGTCGCGGTTCCCGACCGGCGAGGCGGCCGGTCGAATCGGCTCACAGCTTCGCAAGCGCGGGTACTCCCTCGCTTTGCCGCCGGAGGGTTTCTTCGTGACCGGCACCGATGGGCCGCTTGCCGATGGCGAGTTCGAGCGCGCTATCGCATGGGGTCGGGAGTTGGCGGCCGAAGCCGCGCCAGCCATCCGAGATTGTGAGTTACGGCGGGCCGACGCCACTGCCAGGGGGAGATAGGGTTCCTGCCTGAGTTCAAGGCGTTGGCCCTGGAAATCGAACCGTCAAGCGCGTTTTGGTGATACGGACGCGTTGGGAACACTCCGGCCTCTGCCGGAGCCATCCCAACGGGGTTACGGCGTGGGCACATCCGCCGGGATCAGACCTTCTGCCTTCATTTCGGACCACATGTCCGCCGGTGTCTCGGCCCGAATTAGCTCTACGTTCTCCACTACCTGTTCCGGAGTCGCCGCACCCGGAATCACGGCTGCGACGGCCGGATGGGCCAGCGGGAACTGGAGCGCGGCCGCCCGCAGATCGACGTTGTGCCGATCGCATATGCGCTTCAACGCGCGAGCCTTATCGACCCACTCGGCTGAAGCCTGCTCGTAGTTGAACGACACGGGGCCGTCCAGATCCTTCGCCGCCAGGATGCCCGAGTTGTACGGGCCGCCTACCGCGATCTTGACGTTCTTCTCCACGCAAAGAGTCAGGAACTCCGGATACCCGGCCTGGTCCAGGAGCGTGTACCGGCCTGCGAGCAACACGATATCGAGATCGAAACGTTCGATAAACCGCGCGGGCATCTCCCACTGGTTCATGCCACAACCGATCGCCTTCACGACGCCCTGATCACGCAACTCCAGCATCGTCGGAAAGGCCGTCGCGATGGCCTCGTCCTCCATGTCCTCCACGTCGGGATCATGGAGATACAGGATCTCAACGCGATCCAATCCATGCCGCTCCAACCCTTCCTCAAAGGCGCGCATAATGCCGTCGCGCGACAGGTCAAAACGAGCCGTGAGGTGAGGTATCTCGTCCTCGGCCCATTCGCCCGGATCGTCGGTGTCGGGCACAAGCACACGCCCCACCTTGGTCGATAGCACAAACGAGTCGCGCGGATACCGGTCCAGTACCTTGCCGTACCGCTTCTCGCTGCGGCCGTTGCCGTAAAGCGGAGCCGTGTCGAAATACTTTATCCCGACTTCGTGGGCCTTTGCGATCGTCGCCAGCGCCGTTTCGTAAGCGGGCGCAGCCGAAGACCCGTCCGCCGGGCCTCGCCCGGCGATGAACACACCACCAAGGCCGAGGCGGGTCACCTCCACAC